>QQSA01000023.1:2240-16040 GCA_003602535.1 Candidatus Poseidoniales archaeon | reverse complement strand
GCTTTAGATGCACAATCTGGACAATCCATATCTTGAATTGGCCAGCAAATACTGTGATTACCACCGTAATCACCTAGCACCTCCATATTGATTACTTCAGCCTCAAGAACTGTTGGCTCAGCAGTTGGAGTTTCTGATTTCGGTGTGCGGCGACGAGATTTTTTTACCTTCGGCGGAGGAGTATCTTCGTCCTCGAGGGACAGGAATTCTTCAGAATCTCCCTGCACATTACTGGGCGACACTTCATCGCTCATGAAGGCTCGTATCGCAAGCGTATTGAATAACATCTGTTAGGACCAAATATGCAGTGGACGCCTGAAGGATGGATGCCTAAAGCGGTCGCTGTCGATATCGATGGCACGATAACGGATAAGAACAAAAAAATTCATCTTGAAGCAATAGAATCGTTGAGGCGGATTGAAGATGCAGGCATACCTGTAATTCTTGCCACTGGCAATGTTAGAGCAATAACTTACGGACTTTGGAGATTCATTGGGGCGTCTGGCCCAATGGTCTGTGAAAATGGAGGCGTTGTTTGGCACCCTGAATGGGATGCTCCGATCGTTAGAGCCGATGGTGCACGTGCTAGAAAAGCGGCTAATTTCCTGGCTGAGCGATTAAGAATCGATGCTAGCGGTATTACAACTAATGCATGGAGAGAATCTGAATGGTGTTTATTCCCCGACGAAGATTTGGAAGCGATTACAAATTTGATCTCTGAAAGTGATTACTCCGATCTATCAGTAATCAAAACCGGTTTTGCAATACATCTCATGGAGCCTCAGCTATCTAAAGCACAAGGATTGCAAGTTGCACTAGATAAATTAGGAATTTCTGCCGAGGATGTTCTAGCAATTGGTGATGCACCAAATGACATTTCAATGTTTGAATATGTAGGCCATAGTATTGCAGTTGGCGGTAGTTTCGAAGAACTAGCAGCTGTTGCAGATGTTGTATCCCCATTCCCACATGGAGACACGTTCAAACCTCTAGTAGATTCAATCCTAAGCTAAACTAATATCCAGTTTAATCGATTTTACCTGTTAGGTATATTGTGAGTGCCGGAGGTAGGATTTGAACCTACGAAGCATTTCGCAGCGCATCTTGAGTGCGCCCCCTTTGACCACTCGGGTACTCCGGCTACAGCCCCCCCGCACAGTTCATCTAACATCATTCTTCCTCATCAAATGTTGAATGATTTGAACGCCGAGTATTAGCAATAATTAGCAATAAACCTGCGATGAAAACCGACAAAAATGCTAGACCGAGAAGGGTTGTTTGAGAACTAGCAGTACTCTCTTCTAACTCATCTACATTCGAAATTGGGACTAAGACCTCTTGCCCGTCCAACTCGATTTTGAGTCCCAGATCTCCGTCACTCCAAGCTTCAATTTCGAAAGTATGAGTGAAGGTCATATCTACTAACAAAGTGAAATTTAATTTCTGGATGAGTTTCCCATTACCGTCGATTAGACTTAATGTTGAATTCCCATCGAGCAAACCAAGATTCGTAATACTACATTCTATTGAAACAATATCTCCCACATTAGGCCTATACGGTGTTGCTACTACACTTGTAATGTCAGGTTCATATGCAATCCACCTGACAATAGTTTGAATTGGATCGACAGTGCTAGTTCCATTTCCAGAAATCTCTCTTCCTGAAGCATCATATCCTTCGAACCAGACAAAGATGAGGTCTCCTTTTTGCAAATCAGATAAAGTACTCATATTGACAACTTCGGAATAAAGATTGGAACGTACATTCTTGAATTTCACTGGCATCGTTAAACTACCACTTGAATCTTCAATGATCAGACCTTTTCTAACATAAGACCAGTACATCGTAATGGAATCATTATTCAGACCATGATCGTCATGAATTGTGACATCAACTGCCACCTCGGATAATTGATCTGAATCAATAATGACAAGTGAGCCGCTTGAGAGAGATAATGTAGGATCAGATTTATCTACAATAATATCAATCGAATCTCCCGATAATTGATTGCCTATAATTGGGCCGGATTTTGCTAACAATTTGATTTGTTCACCATAAAATAACGAGTCAACTACAATTCTTAGAGTTGATGAACCATCACTGTTAAACGAATCAGTAAATACATCAGAATTGTTATTTCCTATCATCTCAATAGTGAAATATGTGCTAAATGGGAGATTATGTGCAGGAATATCGTAATCCATGTGGTACGCCATTATGTGAAGATCGATCATGTCTTGATCGTGGATGTAAACAACTCGATTGAAGAAATCACCAGACGGTGAAACCTTGTCCTCTACATCGATAATCCGAAGATCTACACCCCTATGGATTTCCCATGAAAGAATATCAATCGATGTGAAACCAGCCACAAACGGACCATTTCCATCCCATATTTTCAGAGATGGCATATGCCCATCATATCCCAGATGCTCTTCCACATCCCATCTCAATTCGAAATCTATCTTTACATCCCATGTATTGACTTGTAATCTTTGTACGAAATCAATCCTTGGACGCTTGATATAACAACCAACATCGTGAGCTATTTGATCATTCCAAGGCTGCCACTCAATCACACACAAATCCTCAGCTTCCGATAATACAAATCGTACTCTATCGAATGAATTTATTCCATTATCATCAGATACCGTGAAATTGAATCTATGTGTATTTCCAGGCAATAGATAATCGTCAACAGTATCAAGTCCCAAAGAAGAACCTAACAGGACCGTATCGTATGGAGGTTGTACGTATATCCTGGCATAAGGTTGTGTAGAGTTTCCACCATTTAGTAAGGGATTTCCAGACAAGTCATTTCCTTGAATGAAAACATCTATCCAGCCGGTTTCTTGATCAGGTAATGGTACAGACATCTCATCTATCAGTGGTAAATCGACAGTCGCAGATGTCGCTCCTAAAGGAGTCAAGAAACCTATCGATTCCCACCCTCTTCCACTACGATTGTAGAATAATTCCATACTCGATGGCAGGCCATTATCATCTACGATGCTCAATTGCAGAGGAATATCTTGACCAGGATACCAAACATGCCCATCTGCAGGTTGGTTTCCTCCCGGTGCGGTTATCTCTAACGAAACGACTTCAAGATTAATTTCATCGAGAATAAATCGCACTTTTTGTGATGGTGAGGTCATATCGATTGAATTACTTGATGATTCAGGACCAATTCTTGTTAATACTGGTTTAATTATCAATTCAGTACCACTCATAGTGCCAAAGTTTGGAGTGGTTAACGTGGTGTTGAATTTACCGTTTTCATCAATTTCTACCGAGGTATTGCCAATCAAATTATCTGGAGAGTAGAGAGAAATCACAACGTCTACATCACCTGGCAATGGATTGCTACCATCTAAACCAGAATACCTTACCTCACCTTCAACGATGACTTCCTCTCCGCCTTTCACATTCAATGGCCACAATGGGTGGCCAATATCGTGTAATGTACGATTATTTGCCCAAGCCTTGAGAGATATTACTTCGAGGTCATTGGTCGATGCTGCATGTTGCCCTGAACCTGAAACTCCCATAACAGGACCCAATACTAAGTCTTCTAGATTGGTAGCAGCAGCGAACCAGTAAAGTCGAGAATAATCATCGAGTAACCATTTTGATTCGAAGGACCAAGTGACGTTTTCTCCATCCCATGTGCTGTTAGATGTATCTAATGCAATTACTCCCACACCTGAATTTTGGATAAACCTGCCACCGTTTTCAAGGTTATCAAGTGTTATTTCAGCAATCGTATCTGCAAGATTAGTACTTGAAGAAATCTTCAAATTTATCGATTGCAAATTAGGAGTGTTTGCAATTGTCTTGTGATTTGAGATTGCTGATTGAATCAAGCCTGGTCTGAATGTTTTTGCTGGTAAAGAGACCCATGTATCTACGATTGAGCTCTCGTGATCAATGTCCCCATCAAAGACAATCCCTCCTCTTTGAGTAGATATCGTAACTAATATTTTTGAGGTTGTATTTGAATTCTCAATCATCAAATCCTCTAATGAGGTATTGAAATTTATTGAATGATTAAATCCTGAAACATAATTCAAAGAATGTAAATTGAATGATGTTGCTTGATTTGCGGTGAATTTGAATTGGTATTCGGTCATTAGGTGTGAAAATCCTGAGTTGTTAACTAACACTTGAGTTTCGTTCATAATTGGATCTTCAGAGCCATTGGTATCGAAGTTAATTCCACCATTGTAGCAATAGAGATTTGCTTCACAAACCCAAGATAGGTCAGAAACATTCCTTGCAGGAAGTAATATTGAGAATTCCAAACTGCTAGAATATGTAGTATTGAATCCTCTTGCTTCTGTTAGTGGACTCGGTATGCCATCGATTTCCAAAGAATACAAGTCTGTAGTATGATGGAATAAACCATCCCATTTCCAATCTATTATTCCATCACTTCCCAAATCTATCGATGGGCTTAATGGAGCGCGTAAAGTTGTAGGTTCGAGTTTTATCCATTCGAACTCTTCTCCAGGTTCAATCTGTAGATGTAGTGTAGTTGCTTGCGCAGGGCCAAATGAATTGGTGATTATTGACCCACATTCCTGCTCATCTATCAGGGAACCTTGAGGCGGATTATGGGCCAAAGGAGTTCCTACACCAAGAATAGGAATTCTGTGAATAACCGATGACAAACTTGCAGAGACATTCCCCTCACATTCTATTCCAACATCTGAATAGGGACGCCATGCTGGACTGATAATTTCTGCAGTATATGTGTCAGCTGTTGGCAGAGCTAATGTTGGATCTTCAATCCACAACGGCAATGAAGGGTCGATTCTTTTGAGAATATCCAAGTTAATGTATTCTGTAATTCCATGATGTAAAATCTGGACTCTAGGAGTCAATGACTCATTTGTAGTTGAGAACTTTAATCTGAATTTTAATTGTGGATACTCCCATGCTGCAATATTTAGATCAAATGGTAAAGTACGATCTTGATGTCCAATGATTATGTTATCATTGACATCTAGTACGTCGACAGTAAGGTTTGTTCCAACAGGCATATCGTATAATGAAGAAAGTCTGGCCCAACCAGATTCATCTGCGTCAATAACAGGGCTTACCCATGTTCCATTTTCCTGATATCGATCGATTACAATTCCTGCATCATCGATATACCATCCGTCATTCTCAACATATGTATCAGAAAAGAAAGAAAAACGAATTCTGACATTATGTCCTGCAAGATCAGATATGTCGCCGCTTACTCTAGTAAAAGTATGATTTGAATTACTATTTCCACATCCATTTGCGACAGTAGAACCATCAAAAATCCCTTTACCATAAAATGGAGAATTAGTATTTACTTGAGATACACCATCATAGAACCCTGTGATATTATCTCCGAAGTGTTGCCACGTTAATCCATCGTCAACGGAAGTGAATATCGCTCCACCGTCCCATGAAAATTCAGTACATATCCAATGCTTGAAACTAAGTTTAGCAGTCGAACCGGTTGGGATATAATATTTCGGAGATACTAGATGAGTATACACATTTGCAGTATATTCTCCGTCTAGATTTATTCCCATGCCCTTAACCCCGCTCGGCCAAGATGAGGAGTTTGGACCATCGCCATTCGTATTGTCAATTTGCCCTCTTTCCCAAGGTGATGAACCTCTAATGTGATCAACTCTCCATCCAGACGGAAGTTGTTGGACTAACTCAAATGAATCATCAGAATACCACGGTCCGTTGTGTCCTTCCCAGGTCACATATTGCCAATCATTAGGAATACCAGTTGCTGTATCCAAGTATTGACTGTTGTTATCTGTGAAGTTTTCCAACAAACGTGTTTGCATGTTAGCAGTTCCAACTGCAGAAAGTACTCTTAGATCATCAACCATTATTCCTTCCCAGCCATCAATTGCGCTACCGCCATAATTTGTTGACCCATCAGTTACTATTCTAAATTTCAAGAGAGTGTTAGATGCATTTGCACTAGTCCCCGCCCATGAAGGAAATGGATGTTGAATCTCTCTCCAACCATATGATTGTTGAGAATAAGAATTTGCTCCTGAAGCAATACCATGCCCGGGTATTCCAGGTATAGGGCTCATTAAATCCCATGTAGAACCATTGTCTTGAGAAATCATCACCATCATATTGTCAGCATAGCCACCCTGCATATCCCAATTTGCCCAATAAGTAAATTCTAGCGGAGAAGTTAGGCCAGACAGATCAACTGGTACTATGAGAGAACCATCCGCATTAGCTGAATATTGACCACTAGGATTCCCGTGAAGCCATGTACCTGCTGGATCTCCTTGATTTGAAATATTAAATGAATCAATAAACAAACCAATGTCATCTGCAGAATTCATTGATGTATTCACATAAAACCTGAATCCAATGCTACTAGCATTTTTTGCAATCAGATCCAATGAATATTTTTCATGAGTCCAATTATTTGATACTCCGGATAAATTATCTAAAGTAACCCAATTCTGTCCATTGTCTACCGTATAATGAAGTTCTGCAGTATCATCTGAATCAAATGAACTCCATCTATCAAATGATAGATTGAGATATCTTAGTACAGTTGGAATTGGCCAGAATTGTGAACGAATGAAGCCTTGAGAACCGGAAGCGATTGAACCATTAGTTCCTGCAACGTAATTACCAGATGTTGCATTAGAAGGTCCATAGCTCACATTAGAGAGGTTTACTGGCATCCAAATTTCATCACCATGAGCAGACCATGTAGAAAATTGAGGTATGCTAGTTTCGAAATCTGCCATTACTCCATATGTAGAAATTGGAGCAAGTGAAAGTTCTCCATCTGATGTAAGGTATGATGTTCCATCAAAATCCCCAACTGCAAATCCACCTACTGAATCTGTAGCCCAATATGATCCGTTATCGGCCGCCGGTAACCATTCTGGCTCTACTTCGAAATTTGAACCTGTAATGGTTGTATTTGATGGTAAAATGAAGCCGTCATATGTAGAATTGGATGGTTCCAAACTTGAGTCATCTGGTGAATTCAGTGGCCCTTGCCATGTCGCAATATCGCCTGCAGCCCACGGAGTGAGCAACATGAGGATCACGATTGCGTAGGCTTGTTTCACTGGGTCCACCATCGGTGGACCCACGGTCGCTGGGTTTGAATCTTCGTCCTATGTGTTCGATGATTTTGGCTGAAGGGTTGATAGATGGCCCGCGCCACGGCAATTAGTATGGCCGAGCGGACCTTCCTCAATCCCGCTCAGGCCAAAGAGATCGAGGAACAGTTGTTTTCAACTCTAAGACAACAGGTTGGAAGAAGTGTTCCAATGCCGCTTCCTAGTCAGGATTTCTGGTCAAAGGTTGGTCAATTGCTAGACACGGTCGAGATGGAGATTCATGAGGTCTACCGAACTGTTGGACCTTCGATGAAAATGCAAACTATCCAAAAGAGGCAAGCAAATATTCGAAGAACTGCAGTAGAACTTGCTCGTAAGAGACTAGTTGCTATGATGCAGCACTCTGCAAGCATGGCGCTGCGTACAGGCGGAAGTGCGCAAGGACAAGACCTTGCGAACTTAGATTGGACGAGACATGATCCTTCAGAAAGAGAGTTTTATGCAAATGCGACTGAACAATTGAATCGGTTTAAACAAGCAGTAAATTGGAATGCTATGCAAATGGGCCTTGCTTCTGAAGGTCTAACCGAAGATGTCACATTAGCTGCAGGCACTACTCAACTAGATTCATTCGTTCCAGAGAGTGGGGGCTTAACAGGGCAAGGCCCTCCGGTTATCGCCCTCGAAGAAACATCTCAACCTCTCCCAGAAACCGAAATGGATGAAGAGGAAATTTTAGCTAAAGCAGATGCATTCCCTGAACTACAAGGAGTTCAACCAGTAGAAGAACCTACAATCCCAACTAGTATTGAAGAAGGCAGTAACCATGCTGCTGCAATGGAGTTAGCCCCATCAAAGAAAAAGGAAGAAATGGATTTCGATGCTTGGGCCTCTGCAGATGCAATGGTTGATGAGCCACCTGAGGCCTTAGAAGAGGACATTGAAGTATCCACAGATAATGAAATGCTTAGAATTAGAATTCTGCAATCATTGGACGACCCAATAATTACTGTCGATGGAGAAATATCTCTTGGAGCAGGAGACGTCCTGTTCCTCGATGGAATTACCGCAAATTACCTGGTTGAATCTGGCGTTGCTGAAATTGCAGCGCTATGAGCTATCGCTGATTAGGAATTTGAAAGTGTAAGAGTTTTTGATGAGTAGACGGAAAGTCGGTAGGAGAGTAGTTCGTTAGAACTGGACTCTCCGTCCACTCATCGGGGTATGCGCTAAATGCGCCCTGATACTAGATCAGTTTCAGTTCATCGAGCGCATTGATAGTTCAATGCTCACGGTGTCAGGAATTGGAATTCTAGCGACCTGTCTTAGGGCGCTCTCGTCCTTTCCACTGGTGATGTCCATCTCTAGAAGACGCTTGTGAATGCGCATCTCCCAATGATCGTAGGTCTCACTTCCTTCACCATCAGGCGCCTTGCGTACAGGTACAACAAGACGTCGTGTTGGTAGTGGAATTGGACCACGTAGACTGATGCCGCCGTTATCACAGATTGACTTAATCTGAGATGCGACTGCATCGATGTCGCGATGGTTCTCTCCAGTTAGCTTGATGATGGTCACTGCTGCCATGATATTCACCTCTCTTCCATTCGGATCTTAGTCCAGTCGGATCTCAAGCCTTCTTCTCGATCTTGATACAGACACCAGCCGCAACGGTCTTACCCATGTCACGGATAGCGAAGCGAGACAATTCAGGGAATGACTTCATGTCCTCAATTGCCATTGGCTTGGTAGGTTGGAAACGTACCATACATGCATCACCAGACTTTAGGAAACTAGGGTTAGCTTCCTTACCAGCTTTGTTAGTCTTCTCTAGTAGTTCCATGAACTTCACAGCAACTTGTGCGGTGTGAGCGTGGAATACTGGTGTGTAACCAACAGATACTGCCTTTGGAATATCCATAAGTTGGATTTGTCCAACGAAGTGTTCGTCGTGGCGAACATAGGTAGGTGCACTGTCTGTGTATCCAGCAACGTCACCACGGCGGATATCGTCAGCAGCTAGTCCACGAACGTTGAATCCAACGTTGTCTCCAGGTTCTGCCTTAGGTACCATTGTGTGGTGCATCTCAATTGACTTGACTTCAGCGGACTTCTGTGAAGGGTTGAACATAACTGTCTTACCAACATTCAGAGTTCCGGTTTCGATCTTACCGACTGGCACTGTTCCAATACCGGAGATCTTGTAGACATCCTGAATTGGTAGGCGAAGTGGCTTGTCGACTGGCTTGTCTGGCATTGCAGCAGCGTCGATAGCTTCGAATAGTGTAGGTCCACTGTACCATGGGCACTTGTCAGACTTTTCGAAGACGTTGTCTCCGTTTAGACTGGATGCTGGAATCATTGGAATACGGTCTAGTTGCTTAGCGAAACCTGCTGTCTTCAGTAGGCTTGTAACTTCAGCACAAGCAGCCTTGTACTTGTCTTCTGACCAGTCGACACCAGAGATGTCCATCTTGTTGACGTGTATGATTAACTCAGCAACACCCAATACCTTAGCAAGGAATGCGTGCTCCTTAGTCTGAGCGTTAACACCGTCATTTGCAGCACATAGCAGTACAGCTGTATCTGCTTGGCTTGCACCGGTGATCATGTTCTTTACGAAGTCACGGTGACCTGGAGCATCAATGATAGTCCAGTAGTACTTCGGTGTAAAGAACTCTTTGTGTGCGACATCGATTGTGATACCGCGCTCTCGCTCTTCTTTCAAACCGTCCATGACGTAAGCAAGACCGAATCCAGCCTTACCCGACTCAGCGGCTAATTTTTCGTTCTTCTCAATAACGTGTTCTTCGATATGACCTGAGTCCAGAAGTAGGCGACCTACTGTGGTCGACTTTCCGTGGTCTACGTGTCCGATAAACACGATATTGCGGTGTGGTTTACTCTTATCTTCCCATTGAGATCCCATTTTGCTCTCTCCTTTAGCAACTTGCCGACATTCCTCCCCTATTTGAAGACCGCGACGCGGATAATGTGTGGTTTCGCGACTCAGTCACTCATTATTGGGCATCCAGCGCATCATTTGTAGATCAAGAATATAGTCAAGGATTCTACTTGTAAATCATTGACCATTTCATTATGGATAGCGATGGTCCATTGACCATCTTTTCGATAGCAAATATCGTCTTCATTGGCGGAAGGGTTGTCGTTGAAATGACAAGAGCCCATCAATGAAAGTGTGACACAATCATTATCTTCTTCACAATCACCATACTGCCTTTGATTTACTGCGATTGCACTCGTATCCTGAGAGGCATCATCTGTCGAGTTGTAACTGAATAAATCGATTTTCGCTCGACAATTGGACTCTTCACCAGGGATTGTATCAACACAATCATCATCTTCCTGAGGGTAAACTAGATCGCTTGTTACACGCTTAATTCTATTTCCAGATTCCTCATTGTATACTACATCGAATGTAAAATCAATTTCGACTGCGGAACCTGATGTATTTCCCCCGATACTAATGTCAGTCCAACGCCCTGCATAATTTACGTAAACAGTTGTCTCATCGGTACTAGTTAATCCTTGACCGCTAACCACGGTTAGAGCGATCAAATATTTCCCAGGAGCCACGTCTTTCCATTCCACTGATTCACCTTCTAAATCGGGATCATTCTTTGAATCTCCATCTCCATCTTCATCCTTCTGAAGGTCTAAATCCCAGTACCATTCTGAAATGTATTCGTCACAATCTTGTGGATTATCTTTACAAGGTTCAGAGCCTGAGCCATCTAGATAAACAGAGGTTGATGCTAGAATATTCTTACTTGAGAGACTTTTATCCATCTCGCAAATGTAAACTAGATAGAAACTACCAGAACTTGCAGACTCTCCTTCACAGTCATTGCTTGGAGAATCTGAACCGGCATCTGCTTCTGGTTCAGGAGTATCGGCTTCTGCAACCTTTACTGTACGAGTTTGTGAATTAGAACTTGTACCATCGGAAACAGTCAGTTCAACTTCAAAGGTACCTGCGTTTGGATATTCCCAATCAGCTTCTCTTCCAGTCTCGTCATAGTCTCCATCTCCATCAAAATCCCACTTGTATGTCAGTGAGCCGTCCGAAGGTAGAGATGAGCTTGCATCGAAAGTGATTGTAGTTCCTGTTCTAATGTCCTTCTTTGGATCATATTCGAATATTGCTTCGACTTTTGTCGTAGTTTCTTCTTCATCAGCGAAACATCCAGCAAGGCCGGCGGAAATGAACAACAGCACCATTAAGATAGGCTTCATCATGTTGCGAGAAGACCTTTTCCCATTCAATGCTTGCCCTTCCTGACCCACCGATTAGAAAGAGAATAGAGATGTTTGTCTATTTCCGGCGAGCAATTCTTTCGCACTCCAGTCGAAAGCCTCAGTAACCCTTCCAAATGCGGTTGCTAAACGATCAGCATAAAATTGACCATCATAAGATTCCACAGGATCCTCTTCCAGCCAGGGTTGGATTTCCATAGGCCTATTTCGCGCATTGGTCACAATGTATGCTATTTTCATTCCAGGAGTGAAAGGAAGACCTTTGTCGATTAGGGCCCGAGCTGCTCTAACTTGAATCATAGAATCCGGATTTGCGTAATCTTTGGTAAAATCCCATTCCGCCCTTTTCTTGTCCCATCGTCCTTTACACGATTTACTCATAATCAATTCTCGAACTGGAACCTCCCCATTCTTTGCGGCAGCAATAGTGTCAATTGCCAAATTGATGGCTGCTTCTGAATCATCTGCCAGAACATATCGGAAAATTTGTTTCATCCCATCTGTAAGATATCTAAAAGAATCCGTGCGTTGAGTCTCGTATCCTTTGATCATCATTTTTTCTTCAGGCCAAACGACTTGCCCGACATATCTCTTCTTCGCACCATGACTGAAAAATACTGATAATCCTGTTTCGAATTCTAATTCAGCGCTTGCTTCACTAAACCTTGCGGCGGTTGAATGTCCAAATTCAATCATAGCCTCTTTTGGATCTTCTTTTCCTTCTACAGGAGTTTTAACAAAAATTGAATCTGTATCCGAATACACCACATGATGGCCTTCATCATCTAAACGTTGGATGATCTTCTTGATGTTATGACGCGCCCATGCTGTAATCGATGAACCTAAATCTCGATGAGTGAATCTGTAAAACCCACTAGCAAATACGCCGTAGAATGAGTTCATCAGAATCTTTACCGCATATTGCATCTGATCGTGATATGAATAAATGGTATCATCCTTCGCATTACGCATTCCCGACTTGTGTTCATCACGTTGCGACATTAAATTTTCAAGTAATTTAGGAACCATACCTTGTCGACTTTTTTCATTTCTAAACTTAGCACCGGTTGGTGATTCATAGACAATCTCGCCTTCACTGGGTTGATCTGTACTACCGCTATCGACTCTAGTAGTGTAGCAAATATTCTTTCCAATCATTATTGAAGGATACATCGATTTGAAATCGAGAATCGCAACCCATGGATGCAATCCTGCTTCAACATCGTGGACATATCCTCCTGTAATTTGTCCCTCCTTTTTATCGGCAGAACCTGTCAATGGGACTCCAATTTCAGATCTATCTGCCAATCTTATGACCAATGAGTCAATCAATTGAGAAGTTGTGCCGTTCGCACTGGTATCTAGTGAAACCTTTGCTACGGCGGCTACTGCTTCTTTACGCCTGAATGCTTGAATTTGATGCATTATATCGAGTGGTAATTCCGCATCACGAAGACAATATTCGATGACCACTTCTGGCCGGGCTGCCCATTCTTCATCCATCTTCGATGCATCGACATCCATCTTTTGCATCTCTTCATCATCAGGAAATAGTAAATTCGAGACGAATTTCAAAGTCTCTCTCTGAGGCCTTAATGCTTGACGAGCTTGCCACCATGCATCCATAACACATCTACCTCCTAAATTCCAAGCACGAGAAGTTCCTCTTGTTGGAAACAACGTATCGCGCCTTCGACCTTCTTCTGAAGTGGAAACTCTACCCCAGCCCATAGTTGCAATCTTCTTTGATTTATCACGCTTTGAAACTAAATTTGCCCGATCTACAATTCGACCCATATCGAAATTATCGATATTATATCCAGTGATAATATCAGGGTCGCTACTCCTCACCAAATCGGTCAAGTCTTTGAGAATTGATTCCTCATCATTAGCAAATGTATGCCTTGAGCGGTCTCCAGTTCCCATATTCTCAATCACTACTGCTGCACAGAGAATTGTATCATGAGCAATTGAGGTTTCTAAATCAAATGAAAACACCTTGAAGGGAGCAGGGAATGGCTCGCAGTGGCTAACATCTTCCATTGTGATTTCAAGACAAATATCAACAGGATGATCGCTATCGCTAATCTCACCTTCTACACTAACATGCATTGAAAGATCGCCATCCAAGAAGAAACGATTAACGAAAGGAATATCTCCAGAAAGAATTGTCCATCTGCCTGATAATTCTTGACGAAGTTTTGGAACCATAAACGGTTGAGCAACAAAAACCTTCCATACAGGCTTGATTCCCAAATCGGTCCATTTCATAACCGGACCTTCGATTTCTGCAACTTCATCAAAGTCTGTAACCTGATCTAAATCTAATTCTCTAGATTCATCCCATCTACCATTTGGAGTGATTTCAAACCACGGTCTTTCACCATGTACTCGAAGTAAAACAGATTCTCCCGT
>QQSA01000023.1:0-2032 GCA_003602535.1 Candidatus Poseidoniales archaeon | reverse complement strand
GATTGGGACTCTTTGACATTCTCTATGACAGAGACCGATTTCATGTACATCGCTAAGACTGCAGTAGATGCACCATGGGCTCCCGGAGAAATGTTGCCCTATGGCAATATCTCCATCTCTCCTGCAGCTGGAGTCATCAATTATGGACAAGGGCTATTCGAGGGAATGAAAGCATACCGTACCAATGCCGGAAGAGTTGTACTTTTCCGCCCTGAGGAAAATGCGAGGCGTATGCAAAGAGGTGCAGACCGCTTGAAAATGCCGCCTGTTCCAGAATCTATTTTCTTAGATGCTGTAGAGCAATGTGTTCAGCAAAATGCACGCTGGATCCCACCAATGGGGAAAGGTGCACTATACGTTCGCCCATTACTGAATGGAAGTGGCCCCGTTCTTGGAGTAGCACCGGCTCCTGAATACACTTTCATGATTTATGTCACACCTGTTGGACCTTATTTCAAAGGAGGAATGTCATGTATCAATTTGCTAATCAGTGATCATCACCACCGTGCTGCCCCAGGAGGATCTGGAGGAGTTAAGGCAATTGGAAACTATGCGCCTGGAATGATGCCATCAAAGAAAGCGAAAGCTGCAGGATATGCTGAAGTCATTTACCTCGATGCTGAAGAACACAAATATGTCGAAGAGGTAGGAGCTGCAAACTTCTTCTGTCTGAAGGACGGAGTATTGTATACTCCTGAACTTACTGGAACTATCTTACCTGGTATCACTCGGGATTCAATTATTCAACTCGCTCGACACATGGGCTATGAAGTGGTCGAGAAAAAGGTTGAGGCTGAATTTGCTATGAGTGCCGAAGAAGCATTCTGCTGTGGAACTGCTGCGGTTATTTCACCGATAGGATCGATTACACTTGGTGACAAAACCGCCACTTATTCAGATGGTGTAACCCCTGGAGAATTAACTCTCAAACTGTATAATGCACTAACTAATATTCAAAATGAAATCGATGAGGACATCTTTGGATGGGTTCATCCAGTTCCTGGGCTTTGATTAACCATTTTCATGGTACCCCTGCGAATGCCTGTGTTACATAGGGCCAATAGTTCAACCAAGCCAATAAAATTCAGGCTGGCCATTGGAGTAGTTCCTTTATGGCTGTATAATTTACTGCCACCGGGTATTTTTTTATTAGGAAAAACCTCTGATATATCATCCGATGATTCTCATCCAGTGTCCACATTGCAACCTAGAGGTGGAATTGGATAATGGGGCATCAGGACTCTTTGATTGTCTGCATTGTGGGAAAGAATTTGAATTTGATGCTTTTGAACATATTCTAGAGAATGCAATTATTCAGAGGAAACAGATNNATGGATCACTCGAACNACATCAAATTATTGACATGCATGGCATTAGTTTCAATCGAAAATGTCTGCTTTTGTCATTTATGCTAATGTGCATTGGGGGAATGGGCATGGGAAGCGGAGGTGGGATGATTTGGGTTTTTTTATTGTCGATTGTCGTGTTTTTGCTCACATCTTTCATCGAGATACGCAACCTTGTTTCCTGGCTTAGCAAGTAGGTAGTACCCGGATTCAGATTCCGTATGGGTTGTAGGGTAGCTCAATCCTTGGACTTCATGTAGAATAGACCGGCGATTACGAGCACGCAGGGTAGATTTACTGTGACCATGTTCATACCTGGATCGATGACGCCTGATGCTAGGGTGTAGATGTTGACGATGATTAATGGAAGCCAGATGTAGAATTGCATCATTCCAAATGGCTTAAGATTCTCACCAGTGAATGATTCAGCGGTCCAATTCAGCATTGCAATACCAAACACTGCAGCTCCTGCCCACATACCTACGTTGATCATCCCATCTGATGTGGTCGAGTGTCCGATCAGTTCAAGGAATGTCTTACCAGCAAATACCAGCCCAATAGCGAAAATCATGAGATAGACAGCGTTTATTTTCAGCAGTAGTTCCAATGTAAGACCTTTATTTTCGTTTTCCATGTAAAAGCCTTAGAACAGCGAGTACTTAGTGTTGATAGTGAAACTCACAAGG
>QQSA01000022.1:4481-6222 GCA_003602535.1 Candidatus Poseidoniales archaeon | reverse complement strand
GGTGCTAATCGGTTTAATTCAGAGCTGAAAGAAGCATCTCTTCGTGACCATAGTTCTAGAATTCTAGCCGCATTGTATAATGAACAATCAAAACCATACCAGCCACGATCAGCCATGAATATATGACCACTCATTTCTCCAGCCATAAGTGAAGTAGGGTGTTCTGCAAGTACTCTCTTCATGAATGAATGACCAGTCTTTGCCATCATTGGTTTTCCACCGGCTGCAATAATCGCCTTTTCAACATTCATTGAGCACTTCACATCATAGATTAGCAAATCTTTGCCATCTTCTGAACCAACAACATCGTCAGCCATCAATGCAATCAAACGGTCAGGATAAACGAAATCACCGTTCTCATCGACAGCACCGATTCTGTCTCCGTCACCATCGGCACCTAATCCTAATTCACAACCATTGTCAACAACAGCCTTAGCCAAATCCACCATGTTGTATTCACGAGTTGGGTCTGCTCCGTGATTTGGTTCAGTATTATCCCAGTCACAATACAAGTCGATGTGATCTGCTCCTATCATGTCAAGTAGCTTAGTCATAGCAGGGCCAGGAACTGCGTTGCCGCAGTCAACAGCGACCTTGACAGGTCTTGACAGTTTACCAGTAGATTCTACAATCGCTTTGAGATATGCATCTTCATGTGGATGGTCGATGTGTTCTCCTGATCCGTCCCTGAACTCTCCTGCAAGGAAGACTTCTTTCAATTCCTGAATTTCTTCACCTGCTAGAGGTAGTGTGCCTCTACACATTTTGAATCCATTGTGGGTCGGCATCGGTAAATGAGAAGCGGTGACCATTACACCGCCATCGACAGGTAAAGTCCAGCAAGCATGGTATAGACATCCCGTAGATACAATTCCTAAGTCAAGAACTCTAACTCCTGAATCTACAAGTCCTCTAATCAGATTCATTGCATATCCAGGGCTAGATTCCCTGATATCTCTCCCAACTGCAAAAGATGTACAATCAAGGTATGAAGCCATTGCTCTACCTAGTCTGTAAGCAAATTCATCAGACAATTCATCTCCCGATAAACCACGGATGTCGTAGGCTTTGAAACAGTGAGTTGGCCATTCTCCCATATTGTGGGCGTGGAAGTCTTATCGTATGTATTTCATCGCCTAATGATGAATGAAATGACTAATGCTACCGTTAGAAAAATTCCCCACTCAATCAATAACTCATTCCACCAAGCAACCGCTGTCATAGATGCTAAAATTGGAATACTAATTCTCAGTAATTTTGGCCAAGTCAGCAAACCTTGAGGCGCTTCTTCAAGGTAGGGTGTGCCGGGCATATGATCACCTGCAGCATGTCGAATCGATTGCTTGTACCACGATTTCAACCAAGGCGCCAGCAGGCAATGCTCCTGCTTCAAATGCAGCACGTGCCGGTTTTATTTCCATGCTTTCAACCCATGTACCATACACTTCGTTCATAGCTGCGAAATCATTTATGTCATCTAACAATACTTGTGCAAAACAAATTGCATCTTTGGTGACTCCAGCCGCTTCTAGTAAACCATCTATTTTTGCTAGAGCACCAGCAGTCTGACTTTTGACATCATTTCCTGCTTCAACATCGATTTGTCCTGATAGCCAAATCATGCCGCTAGCCTTCACTCCGGGTGTATACGGGCCGTACAATTTGCTGCCGGCCACACTAATCGCTTCCTTTCCCATAATGTGGTGTACTAATTGGTGGCACATCAAAATAGCCCGTCATT
>QQSA01000022.1:2585-4392 GCA_003602535.1 Candidatus Poseidoniales archaeon | reverse complement strand
GATGATGTAATCATTGCATGCGAGAGATTTGAAGTTAGAGCAATGATCGAAAATAGTGATGGCCACATGCCACGCAGAAGAACAGTTTGGGTACCTAGGCCAATTGGTAAAGGTAGGTGGAGAAAAGCTTGGAAGAGGGCAAGAATCTCTCGCAAGGCATTGAAAGGGGTTGACAAAGTAATCAGTATCGGGGCTCCTTTAGAATTGAGAGCCGCACCCAAGAATGCAAAAAAATTCTACATCACCGATACCGAAGTAAACCATTTAGCACACCGTTTATCCAAGCCAACGGATATCATCATCCCTACACACTTCGATGAAAAATTAGCAGAGCCATTGATGAAAAAGAAGGCTAGATTCCATCGAATAGATGGCCTGCATGGGCACATCCACTTACAACCACATATTCGGCCAATTGAGGTTTCAAATCCACCCGAGATCTTAGTTCGTAAATTGATAGGAGATGGAGTTCATGATACTGATGAGATACTACCTATCCCTGAATCTTGGTTTGAAGGACTTTCAATAAATTTTGCAAATGAAAATGAAGTTGAAGGAAATCCATGGGAATTAGATTTGATGATTGCACAAATGAATGGAGTCATTACACAATCTGTAACATTAGCTAGTGAGGCTGTAATTCTCGGTTTACCCACTCTCTTAGTGAGTAAAGCAAAGCGTGGATTCTTGGATAGATTGCAGGAAGATGGATATCCATTATTCATTGCTCGAGATTACGATGAATCGGTTTTGGCAGCATGGTTAGCAGGAATCCATCTTCTAGAAACTCTAGATATTCCGAATTGGCCCAATACCAAATCAGAAATTCTTGATCTTATCAAGCATTGACATGTGATCTCCAGCTAATTCTTCTACCTCTGCAATCTTATGCCACTCTGCACTTGCAGCATCATCTCCAGCAGTAGGTTCATCAAATGCGGCAATTAGATAGGCAATCGAAACTACATGCCCTCTTGGATCTCGCTCAGGACTTCCATTAACACAAAGCAATCTCACGACTTTACCGTCGATTCCACATTCTTCTTTCAATTCACGAATAACTGCATCTTCAGGGTCTTCTCCTGAATCAACAAAACCGCCAGGGAATGCCAGCATTCCTTTCCAGGGCTCACGGCCTCTTCGAATCAGAAGTACTTCGTCACCTCTAATCGCAACAGCGTCAACTGCTAGAGATGGTTGAGGCCATTGTCCACAAACATCACACGCAGACATATTATTCACCAAACCTACGTCTACGAGCTTGGTAAGTTTGAATTGCTTTGAGCAATTCCTTTTTGGAAAAAGATGGCCAGAATACATCGGTGAAATATAACTCAGAATACGCCATTTGCCACAACAAGAAATTAGAAATCCGCTCTTCACCAGATGTCCGAATAACCAAATCAGGATCTGGCATTTCTGCAGTATATAGCCTACGACTAACTTCGTTTTCATCGATCGAATCCAGTGATAGTTCTCCAGTACTATGGTCCTTTGCGATACTCTTGATGGCGCTTAACAATTCTTCACGACTACCATAAGCAAGGCATACTGTAAATGTAAAATCATTGTAATCTGCAGTTTTTTCTTCAGCGTAAGTTATGGCTTCATTTACAGAGTCTGGTAGCAATTCTCTCTTTCCAATTATCTGAACTCTAACTTTGTTGTCGTGAATTCTGGGGTCATCTGCAATATCCTTGAGCCCCTCAATGTACAGTCTGAAAAGGCCTTCTAGTTCTCCATCAGGACGATTCAGGTTTTCAGTAGACAATGCATATACAGTGAAGTAATGAATATTCAATTCTAG
>QQSA01000022.1:0-2524 GCA_003602535.1 Candidatus Poseidoniales archaeon | reverse complement strand
AAAGCCTTAGACCAAGCGAATCTTCTGTTACCATCCATAATTATCGCAAGATGGTTAATCTTGTCTGGATGACTGTTTACTTCTCGCAATAGTTTTGCTTCAACAGCATTTCCAAGAACATCTCCGAGACGATTAGTGATACCCATTACATCGCCCCCTCTGCCCCTCCCATTATCTTCAACCGTTTGAGTTAATCCCCAACGCCCCCTCGGGGTGAACATGGAGGACAGTCCTTGGTGGCCCAAAGGTATCGTCCAGAGTTACGATGACTCCTCTATTTCGACATCTTGGGGCACTACGTCCCTTCATATTCCCGAATTTACACTTGAATGGTGGAACAGTCTCGATGGAACATGGGGAGATTGGCCGACTGTTGAGAATTTTGAGAAAATTACTGAAAATAAGAGTGGAATTTGGTTTGATATAGGCGATTATAAGGCACTGGTAGTACCTATACCAACTGGTAAAAATACTTCGAGACTTAGTCGAAATCCTCAACTGAAATCTGCTTTACAATCACATTTGCAATTGCCAATCGCAGGTTGTGATAAAGATGGAGACCATGTTCTAATTTATCCTAAAGAAGATGCCGTAAAGATAACTGCAAAGTCTCTAGCAGGTTTACATCTGGCTTTGATTGACGGAGGATGGAGTACTCCAAATGATGAATATGGCTGGAATGCTCGGTTAAAAAAAGTCGAGGACACTCTCAAAACTAGAACACTTTGGAGAGCACCTCATAGTCACAATACAATTGGTATTCCAAGAATAGAACTTGATGGAATGATGCCAGTTCCAATATCGTTGAGTGATGCTCTCTTATGGGGCGATGACACAAATTTACCGATGATAAGGCAGGCCATTCAACACAATGTCCTTCTGAAATGGAGAGAGTTTGTTCCGTCAAAATATTGGGGTGAAGATGTTATGCGAATGGCAACAGGTGGCGTTGCACACCTCAAATATGATCTAAATTTACTAGCAAAGGCTGAAGCGGTTTCATTCGACTTTGAGGTACCTGAGATTGATGAATATATGAGAGGAGTTGATCGTATTCAGGCCAAACTAGGAAATATGCGGTTGATGAAAATGGGGATTCCACTGGCAATATTCGGTTTATTAGGGACTTACTGGCTAGACCGGGCTGGCGAATTCAGCAACTCTTCTCTGGGTTACTGGACATTCGGTTTAATCTGGGTAGCCTCATCGGCTTTGTACTATTTTTCCGAACCAGATTGGCGTCAAGCACTATGACGTCTACGGTTGTCATGGAAATTTAATTCGTGAGATTTTGCTAGGTCCATGACATTGATTAGGAAACCATCTCTAGCTTCTCGTTCAACTTTACCGCTATTGATATCCCAGTATATGTTGCAGCCGATATCAATGGCATCAGGCCCTAATGCCGATACTCTAGCAAAGGAATCTTCTTCTTTCATTGTCTTCTCATGACTAGCGATTAAGTCTGCGACACCATCACAAAATTCCGAAACTTTAGATGGGTCAGAATTGATGTCTAATTTGAAGATTGGTTGCCAACGGCGGAATCTTCTCTTACCCCAGTTCTCAACAGGAGTATTTGATAAATTGGCGTTTGGCATGGTGATAACTGTATCCAAACTTGTTCTAATTAATGTAGTACGAAGGCCGATTTCAATAACCTCGCCTTCAACCGCACCGATAACCACCCAGTCTCCAACTTGGAATGGACGGTCTAGTAGAACCGTTGTTGCTCCAAAAATATTGGAGATAGTATCCTGCGCAGCAAGTGCTAGTGCAAGACCAGTAATACCTAATCCAGCAACCATTGTTGTAAGGTCAAAGCCTAATGCGTCTGCAATGAATACCATTCCAAAAACGACTATCAAAAACCGCATAATACTTTCAGCAGCAGATACTACTGTTTTTTGTGAACCATCGAGAACTCCATCATCATCTGTCCACAATACGAAGGCGTGAATAACTCCAACGAACCTAAATGCAGTTACAACTAGTGACACTACCATGATCAATTGAAGCGAGGATAATATCCAATCCATATGGTCAGCTAAATACAAGCCGGCCCAACAGCCTGCTGCAACCCCAAGCGCTTTACCAGAGCCGGTTAATGCATCTTTAGCGACTTGGCTTCCAACACTGATATTACTGAAAATCTTGGGTATCAAAAAACCGATAATTTCTCTGACAATTATAATTAAAATTAACAATAAAAGAGCAGAAATAATACTTTCTGCATCGATTCCAAAGATATCTTTGTCATGGCCAGGGACAGCCTCAATTAACTTCTGCATAGCCATGTGTGGGGCAATAAAGGAGATGTTGTTTTCCCTTGAATTTTTTCTGACAGCCCCCTTAGGGGGCTACCTCATTCACGCGACGCTTTGAATAGGGGGTAGGGGCTGGGCAAGTTGATAGGCATGGTTTTCCAATCCCGAAAGAGTTCGCTCGCAATTCTTCTTTTACCATTTTTGCTGTCCTTCTTTTCTCCAATGGTTAGTGCAGATTCTGAACCTGTTGAAGAGCA
>QQSA01000021.1:15923-68530 GCA_003602535.1 Candidatus Poseidoniales archaeon | reverse complement strand
ATGTAATCCTTAGCCTTCTGAAGCATTCCTTTGTACTGTGCATTTTCAGGAATAATGACTGCGTGATTAACACGTGTCAAATTCAGCATAGCCATAGTTTCCCTGATTGAACGCTCGACTTTAACATCGGAGCGAGCTCTTACAACAATCCAACTCATTCTAGAATCCTCCCTTTGTGGATGAATAACTCTGCACGCTGAGAATCATTAACTCTAGTTCGGTTAATTTCAGCTAATGCATTGAAAGTTGCTGCTGCGTAATTGATAGTGGTACGTGTCTGTCCTTTTGTACGAGAAAGTACATCTGAAACACCTGCTAGTTCAAGAACACGCTTACCGGTTTCACCGATAACCAATCCCTTACCTGCAGGTGCAGGCATCAGTGTTACACGAGTGGAACCTGCTTGTCCCTGAACCTTGAATGGCACAGAAGTTCCAGGCCCTACGCTTGATTCCCAAGAACCGTTACCACGCTGAATTTGAATTAGACTTAGTTTAGCAGCAGTAAGAGCCTTGCGGATAGTTTGAGCAACTTCCTTGCCCTTAGCCATTGCTAAACCGACATATCCGTCTTTGTTACCGACACAGGCCATAACATTGAATCGAACACGACGTCCAGAGTCAGTCATTCTTTGAACCATATTTACTTTGATAACTTCATCTTCTAGATTTGGAATCAGTGCATCTACGATTTCAACTTCACGAATTGGTAAACCAGACGCTAATGCTTGCTCGTAAGTTACGATTCGACCCGCCATTACTTCACGGCCTAGACGTGTCTTAGGCGACCATGATCGTAGAGCAGATATTGCTTCATCAGCTGATGTGCGACGGCGGCGGCGGCCTCCATCGTTTTGCTCTTCTTCTACTGGTGCAAAGGCCTTAATCAGACCCGGTGCCATCTGGGATGTATCTTCACTCATATCAGAACGCCTCCTCAATCTTTGACTTGGTTGCTTCAACTGTTGAAGCATAAGAATCGTCTATGTGCGCACCGTTCAGGCGGTCTTCTCCAGGAAGTACAGATTCCCCATGAGGTATCTCTAATCCTGCATCAACCATTCCTTTCAGAGCAGCGAACACACGGTTTCCGTTTGTACTAGCAGCCAATCCAATGTCAAGCACTGCTTCATCATGTCCTGCAGCAAGTGCGGACTTTCCGAGAGCGTAGCCTACTAGATAGGATGCTGGAATATTTTTGCGAGAGTTTGATTCTGGCCATCCGTAGCGAGATACCAAATCATCGCCAGTAACAGTCAACTCGACTTTGTCTCCATCTCTCTCCCAAGAGACTACTTGGCATACAACACGAGTATTGGAAATTCTAACCACTGCACGAGAGATTCCACTCTTCAGTAGTTTTAGACGGCGGCGATAATCTGTTTCACCAGATCTTCGGCGACGGTATTGATTGCGTTGTCGTGGTCCGTTAGCCATCACTCATCACCTCCAATGGAGATTCCTTCAACACCCATCTGAGCCTTCATATGAGCTATTGAACGGTAAGATCCACCTTTTGCCTTTAGGTAATAGTGGCGGTATTGTGAACTCTTCAGAGTTCCATCTTCACGCATTCCTTTCAGGGTGCGCCTTTGAGCACGGATTGTAGCCATCCATTGCTGCTTTCGAGGATTACGAGCATTGGCAGAACCGGATCTTTTTCCTTGACCTTTTTGACGTCCTTTCTGCTTCTGTTCCTGACGCTTAAGAGCACGGACACGGGAAGTTCCCTTGATTGCCTTAGCCTTAATCCATCCATTATCGATAGCTTCGCGGATATCTTCTTTCTGAACAGATTGTGCAACCTGGTCTAGGTAAGAAGGGTTAATCCAAACACGGTGAACACCGCACTTTAGAATTTGAGCTGCCATCTTCTTTTGATTAGTTATCTGCATCAGCGATCCCTCCTGCGATTTAGTACTCTAATTCCTAATTCATCCGCACGTGAGTGAATAATCTCTCGCTTGCGACCGCCGACTGTAGCGCCAACACGTGCTGCTTGTGTCTCAGCATCCATACTGTCTAAGTCACTAGAATTGTGAACCATAACTTCTTCGAAACCTGATGGGTGTAGACCATTTGCTGCCTTCACCTTACCATGTCCAATTCTTACAAGAGAACCACGATACTTGTAATTGCGGCGTTGCTTGTTATCCATACCGTGAGGTTTTCTCCATCCGGAACGTGATAGACGCTTGTAACGGAACCATTCGGTTCTACGGAAAGAAGGGGTTCCTTTCTTCTGAGCAGCACGCAATGCTAATGCTGCCTTCATATCATCAGATAGAATTGGTTTCTGACGAGCGACGTGTTCTTCATCGAATTCCTCATCATCCCAGTCTTCGTCATCATAGTCATCGTCATCAACTTCATCGTCGATTTCTTCTTCTACGATTTCCTCTTCTGCAGGAGCAGTTTCTTCTGCACCATCTTGTAGGCGTGCGATCAAGTCTGCTTTCTTTCCAGAAACAGGCAATCCTGCTTCTTTTAGCAACTCCTTGAGTTCAGCAACAGTCATATTTTCGTAATCACTCATCTCAATTCCTCCATCATGCCTTCTCGATCAGGTAAATTCCATCTTGGAATACACGCCTGTCACGCTTCTTTACGGTAGTGCAACGTTCGATGTTGGCCGCAGTTTGTCCAACTGCTTCCTTGTCCATACCACTGACTGTCACTTCAGTCTTGTTCTGAACCTTAACTTCGACGCCGTTGAGGATTACAGCAGACCTTGGGACGCGCTCTCCAAAGTAATTGTTTACTACGAATTCGTTACCCTTTACTGCTAATGTCATAGGGAAGTGAGAGTAAAGTGCCTTCAATTTGTATGTGAAGCCTTCTGTAACTCCCTTTACCATATTGTTCAAGTGTGCATTCCATGTTCCTGCAAGAGCTCTCTCTTTACGACGAGGAAGATCGATGCGAACTAGTAAAGCGCCACCCTCTTGGAAAATGTCGTGTCTAGCACTAGCAAATTCCCTAGATAGGTTACCCTTAGGTCCTGTGATAGTGACCATGTCACCATCAATCGTTGCAGAAACTCCTTCTGGAATTTCTACTGTGTGTTCAATTCGGTCTAATTTTACCATCCTAATCACCTCAGAAAACATATGCAAGGAGTTTACCGCCAATTCGGCTTTCCTTTGCATCTTTGTGGTGCATAATACCACTGTTAGTAGTCAAAATCAGTAGCCCGAAATCTTGTGCAGGAAGGTAGCGACCTTCCCACTTATCGAACTCCTGGCGGCGGACTGAGTGGCGTGGCTTAACAACACCACATTCGTTTATGGCGCCACGAAGTTGCACGATGTAACTTCCTCCACGTCCGTCGTCGTTCTTCTCAATCTCTCCGACATAGCCGGAGGTTTGCATTATCTCTAGAACAGATCCAAGCAACTTGGAAGCTGGAGAGAGGTCTACGTTGTATTTACCAGCTTGCTCTGCATTGTAGAGTTTAGCTAGTGCATCATTAAGGGGGTCAAACTGCATCATAATCACCTCAATTCATTTTCTTAAATCCTATTTCTGGAGCTACATCGCGGAAACACTGCCTGCATAGTCGTAGTCCATGACGGCGAATCATTCCTCGGCGGCGTCCACATCTGCGGCATCCGTTTGTTCTTCCAATATTTTCACCATGGTCTCGTGCCATTTTCACTCCTCCAAGATTGTGATGCCAAAATTCTCAACAAACCATGCTCTGGCTTCATCAGCATTGGTTCGGTGGCTCTGTGCAACTTTTGCACTACGACGTCGGCGACGACTGACACGGTGGCCAGGCCTCTCAAGCACGACATTGATGTCCATGCCAAAGATACCGATATCTGGATCATATTTTTGTTCAGGTAAGTCAGTATAATCTGGAATTCCAAAAGAAAGGTTTCCAGTTCTGTCAAAGTTCCAAGTTGGGATAATGTTCTCACGAACCCAAAATGCATCTTTGAGGAATTTATTGATTGATTCCGAGTCCCTCATTGTAGCCTTACACCCAATTGGGAATCCTACACGTACCTTGAGGTCACGGTTCTGTTGCTTACCTAATGTTCTGACAGGAGTAACTCCGGTTACCAAGTTTAGAACCTTTTCAGCATTGGATAGGCGATCTCCACCTTCACCAACACCAATGTTGACTACTACCTTGGAAATTTGTGGAACCGCCATTGGGTTAACTGACTCACTCATTGGCTCACCTCCACACCAGGTAGAACACAGCTACCGACTGAGAATACGTTGTCAGTAATTGTTCCGAATCCATCAAATTCAACTTCATTAGGCATACTTGAACGCTTTACGATAACATCGGTGACGTCTGCAAGTTTTCCAACGTGAACTCCACCAACCAGCATACATCTGGTTCCTTCACCGAACTTTATGTGTTCGAGAACCTTTTGATCTGGAAGTGAAATCTTCAGTGAATCTCCAGTCTTGTGTTCAGACGCATCATCTACCAAGATGTTACGTCCATCGTGAAGGTGAACCTGAGTCTTTCCTCCCTTGATTGTAGATTTGCCTTCAACACGGCAAACTTTCCAACCAGCTTCTTCAGCAGAAATTGCTCTGTACCTTAGACGACCATTTGTGTCTAATACACAGCGGTAATTTTCTTCTCCTAAAGTTAGAACATCCATTATTCCTACTCCACGGCGTGTGTCTTTGACAACACGGCCATCGACCTTAGCAAGGCCGTTGTGCAGTATTGTTCTAACTTCACGGGTGGATCTAGCAAGACCGATAACATCTCGGATTACAATATTCAAAGGCATGCATCTCTCAAGACTATGAGCACCTGCACGTGGACGTGTTACCCAAACTGTTGTCTTACGTGGAAGAGGCCAGCTACGAGGGATGGCCAATCGCTTCAAATGACTACTACTTCCCATTTCATTCAACTCCTATCTGCGGTCAAATGTTGCATTCGCAACTTGTCCGTCTCGTCTAACTTAACGACGACGACGTTCGAGCAGTGGACCGGCACTGCTTCTTCTCTGTTGTCTGATTTTGTAGCGGTAGCACCTTCTACGAAGATACGACCAGTATTGGATTCTACATTGAGAACTTTACCAGTTAATGGATCTGCATTTCGCTTGCCACCAACTCTCTTGCCACCGTGTGCAAAATCTCCGCGAACTACACGTACTGTATCACCGACACGGACTGTGACGGAACGTAGTCCTGCAAGACGTGCGTCTGGCTTGTCTAATAATAGGCGAGCGCGTACACGCTTGCGCTTGATGTGCATAGGCGCATTAGCTTGTGCTTTGCGTTGCTTTCCTGGTTTGCTGCTCTTAACCATTGAATCACCTCATACGATCTGTTTCGCAGTTGCTGCGATACGAGGCCAGCGTTCTGCTGCCTCACGTGATACAGGCCCTTTGATATCGGAACCTTGGACATCGCCTTTTTCATTTGTAATGACACAAGCATTGTCTTCGAATTGGACCCAAGTACCGTCGACTCTACGGAATGGACGGCGTTGGCGGATTACTACTGCGTTGAACATTTGTCGACGTGTTTCAGGAGTACCACGCTTTACTGAAACTTTGATCAAGTCTCCAACGCCTGCTGCTGGATAACGGCGCATTGTGCCACCTAACTTGCGAACGTTGATCAGTTGAGCGATCTTAGCTCCTGTGTTATCGGCCACTTGCAATCTAGCCATTGTAGGCAGACCACGGGTTTGCTTACCTGCGATTCCACGCATCAAGCCTCACCTCCGTTGTTCTCGATGACACAGAATGAAACTGTCTTGGAAAGCGGACGGCATTCCATGATTTTCACTCTGTCACCAATTTCTACTCCGCCAATACAATTTGGAAGATGAGCAGAAAGTGCACTTGTGCGCTTTTCATATCTCTCATATTTCTGCATGTAACGAACATTGTCTCTTTCGACAACTATTGTTCTCAGCATTCCTACTCCTGCTACTGTTCCTTCAAGTACCTGGCCGCGTAGGCGCAGGGACCCGTAGAACGGGCAGTTCTCATCTCCATCCCACTCACCGGCAGGGGGTTTCACATCAACTCCGATGTCGCGCATCGTAATCACTCACTCCTATAATTGCGGTATATTCTGTCCTCGGAACGTTGCCGCATCAACATTCCAACGATGGTGGCATCGCTGCCACCTAGATTGAATTCGATAGAACTCTTGCTAAGAATAACTTCACGATTATTCTCTAACAAAGTGATGGTTTCTCTAGTTTCGTCAACGATTAAACCGCTACGTCCAACTAGTCCAATATCTGGAGAAGAAGTAACAATCATGTCACGTCCTATCCAAGATTGATTCAGAAGTGCGTTAACCATCTTATCGCACCTCCACATTGAATCCATTGTTTGAAAGAACCGCTGCAGCTTTTTTCTTGTGATCTCCTTGAAGTTCAATCACACGTCCTTTAACAGTTCCACCAGCAGCACACCTATTCTTCAACAGTTTAGCAAGTTGATTTATGTCGATAGCTGAATCATCGATTCCTTCGACTTTAGTAACAATCTTGCCGTAGCGTCGGCGGTCGGTGCTGATAGTGGCTTTTTGTTGCTCCTTAGCAATCTCTTGACAAATGCATAATTCGAAAGGAAGTCCACATACATTGCACATTGCAGCCATTTTCATTCACCTCCTTTCTCTTTTAATTTGATAATATCATTCAGCCATCTTAGTCTTGATACGCGCTATTGAGCGTCGACAAGCCTTGAAAGCACCCATATTGGAAGGGGTTCCACCAAGTGACTGTTCAGCACGAAGTTGCAGAAGTTCTTCTTGCAGCTCTGTTAATCTATCTTTGAGAGCATCTGCGCTCATTGAAGCGATTTCTCTGTTTGAAACATGGGTCACTCAGATCCCTCCTCGACTGGAGCATCTTCTGCTGCTTCTGCATTCATTCTCAGTTGTTCTTCAGAGTAGATTGTGATTTCATGAGGAAGTTTGGTTCCTTTACGCATGATTGCTACTGTAACTCCGATTGTACCTAATTTCTTGATACATACTGAGTAACCAACATCCATGTGTTCCAATGCTGTTTCTCCACAGTACTTTACGTGTCCACGAATGAACTTCTGTGTTCTGTTTCTGCTTCCAGTTAGCTTACCTGCAAGAGTGATGATTACACCACGTGCTCCAGCTTCCATAATGTTGAGAGCAGCAGAGTGGCCCGCACGGCGGTAATACCATCCACGCTCCATAGCGCTTGCAATCTTCTCAGCCATAACTTGTGCATTCAATGCTGCATCTTCTACTTCGTCGACCTTTAGACGAGGGTTTTCAAGACTAAATCTTTCATCGAGTTGTTTCTGAAGATCATTGATAATCTTACCTTTTCGGCCAATAACCATTCCAGGGCGTTCTGCCTTGACTGTTACTTCTGTACCGTTAGGTGTTCTGCGAATATCCAATCCGCCGAATCCAGCTTTCTTGGTATTATTCATCAAGAATTCCTTGACAAGGTGGCGCTCGACGTTACGGTCGATAATGCGTCTTAGTGTACTCTTATTGTCGCTCATCATAATCACCTCAGAAGTCATCCTCCAACTCATCTTCAGCACCGCTGAAGTCTTCTAGGAATAGTTCGAGATTAACTCGGTAGTGGTTCTTTGGAGAGGCACTTCCACGTGCACGAGGAGTCCATCCTCTCTTAATTTGACCACGGTGTGCTGCACAGTGAGTAATAACCATCTCTTCAGGATCTATGTCTTCATACTGATGGCGTGCATTTTCCATGCAACTCTCTAGCAACTTAATCATGATTCGGCTAGCCTTAACAGGATATCTTCCCGGTCCAACTCCACCCTTGCGGTGACCGACCATCGAAGGTCCAGATCGCTTGCGCTTCTTGTTTCCAGAACCTAAGCGGAATGGAACTGCAACAGCCTTCTTTCGGATGTCAGGTCTGTCGCTATCGATCTTCAGTACATTGTTTAGGAAAGTTATCGCATCTCCTGCGGTACGGTGCTTGATAGCACGAGATATTTCGAATAAGTGCTTAACGTGAACATCTACGTTGACTGCACGTGCTGTGGCAAGGCGGCTTCCCTGAAGTAGCTGAGTATAGCCCTTCTGAGGAAGTTCCTTACGCTTGGATCTGCGGTCCATTTCTGATTTCTTCCAACCCATATTATTCACCTCACTTCAATGCTACGTGTGTTGAAGAGCGTGTCGCACCAACACCAGGTCCAGAGTGTGTTACACTCTTTCTGGTTAGGGCGAACTCTCCTAGATAGTGTCCAATCATTTCTGGCTTGACATCTATCTCAACGAAATTCTGTCCGTTGTGAACAGCGATTCTTTTGCCAACGAATTCAGGCAGGATTGGGACGTCACGGCGATGCGTGCGAACGGTGCGGCCAGTTGAACGGCGCATACGATCGATGAAATGTTCATTTTCCGAAGATAGCCCACGAGCAATTGATCTTCGTGCACGGCTAGTTAGTAGAGTAATTACTGAAGGTGCGCTTGGATCTTCTTCAGATGGCCAAAGCGGCATAGCCTTCAGTTCTTCTACTTCATATCCACGGTATGTGAATTCTTTCTTCTTGCGACCTGTTACGGTTGTGCGCTTCTTACGAGCCTTTCTTCTGCTCGCTTTAGGGGTCATAAAGGACTTCTTTTTCTTTGCCATAATAATTCACCTCAGACCTTCTTACCGCGGCCTCTTCCTGTGCGGCTTGGAGCTATGTTACCAACCTTAGCACCCGGGGATGTACCACGGGCGACGGAGTTTGGTCCGTGAACCGCTTGGTGATTTCCACCACCGTGCGGGTGATCGACAGGGTTCATTGCAACACCACTTACGTGAGGATACAATTTTCCACGTGCTTTAGCCTTGTAATGGGCTGCACCAGCAGTTCTCAGAGGCATCTCTCCACGACCATGTCCTGCTAGAACACCAATTGTTGCTCTGCATGAGTTAGGCATGTCTTTCGATACTCCAGATGGAAGTCTAACACGAACCTTGCCATTGTCAAGATGCGCTTCGATTGTTGCAGAGTTTCCTGCAGTTCTTGCAACCTTTCCTCCATCACCAGGACGAAGTTCTAGATTGTTAATCGCAGTTCCTTCAGGAATATTTGCGATTGAAGTAATATTACCAGGTCTTAGTGAGACATTGTCACCGATTGCAACTTTAGATCCAATTGAGATTCCTTCTGTTGCAACGACTAAGTTGGTCTGACCGTCTGGTAGTTTAACACGCGCTAAAGGAGCGGTGTGAACCGGACTGTGAACAAGTTCTGTGACTTCTCCAACTACATCCTTAACGCGTGGCATTGTGTTTGAACCAGGGAATCTATGACTCGCCACGCGGTAACGTGGTGAGCTTCCCTTTCGCTGTGAACGTGTACGCTTACCCATGATATCACCTCATCAGAATGCGCCAAGTCGCATAGCAGCCTCATCTGCATGGTAGCCTTCAGCGAGTCTGACGCTTGCTACCTTTCCATTCTTGGTATTACGGACATTGACTTTAGCAACTTCAGCATCGAATAATTTCTCAACTGCTTCTGCTATTTCTGACTTAGAAGCGCTGCGGCGAACAATAAACTCCAAGCGGTTACCTGCAGTTCTTGCTTCCATAGCCTTTTCAGTGATCCAAGGCATCATGATTACATCATACGGATTTACCATTCATCACACCTCCTCAATTCAGTGCCTCCACTGCTGCCTTAGTAAAGACAGTTAGACGGCCAAGATCGCCACCAGGGGCGAGATGCTCAGCTGATAGGTCCTTAGCAGCGACAACGTCGACGCCTGGGAGATTACGTGCAGCCTTAGCAAGGCCGTCTTTATTTGCTACAACTAATAGAACACTCTTTGGAGTCTTGTGGACACGTCCACGCATTGTAGCCTTTCCTGCTCTAATCTTACGACCATCCCTTGCACGGCGAAGATCGTCTCCAAGACCTAGAGCCTCGAAGATTGCACTGACTTTGCGAGTTCCACCAGATAGGTTGAATGCTTCAATGTCAATTTTCTTTCCATTTTCAGAATAGTCTCCTAAGATAATAGGAAGAGATGAAATTTCTTCTGCGAAACGGTGTCCACGGCTGGATACCATTTCAACATCAGTAGTTGCAGTTAAAGCAGAGTTTCGAGCAAGTCTTCTCTCGTTACGGTTTAACTTACGAGACCAGTCTTTCTCTACCTTAGGACCATGAGCACGGCGTCCACCCAGAGTGTGCGGGTTTTGTGCACCACGGCGCTGACCGGTTCTTCTCATAATACGAGAAACACCACGTCCCTTGCCCCACCATTCGACTGAGTGCTTCATACCACTCATTGGCTTACGCTTTCCAACATGAGCGTTGGAACCGTATGCTTGTCGACGGTTAGCACGAGCACTTGCCACTGCTAGTTTGACCAGATCTGTGCGGATTTCTGTGCTAAATGAATCAGGCAGTGAAACTTTCTTTCCTAATTCCACACCGATGTCGTAAACTTCCTGAAGTCTTCCAGCATCGAGTTCGTCTTGCTCGACATTGTTGATGATGTTGTGTACTGCTACCTTCATCTTCAGACCCCCTGTTTGCTAGCTGTGCTAACATATGTGATTTCGAACGGATGTTCGACCTTATCAGATCCACGAGTTGCATCTCGGAACCTTACCAAGCGCTTTGCAGGACCTGGAAGGCTTCCCTTGACCAATACGTATTCTGAATTAACTTCTCCATAGTGAAGGAATCCTCCAGCAGGAGTGATTGCTTTTTCTTCGGCAGAAGCTATTGAAAGAATTCTCTTGTTGTATTCAGTTCTCTGGTGGTATCCAGTTTGACCACCTTGGCGGATTGTCTTACGGACATATCCTGTTCCGAAGTCACCCATGTTACCATGTTGACGGCGCTTCTTTGAGTTCTTGTGAGATTGCAGTTTCCCACCGAATCTCTTGATTACACCTTGCCATCCATATCCCTTAGTAACACCGATTGCATCTACAAAGACGCCCTCGTTGAATACATCAGAAATTGAAAGTTCCTGGCCCATGTTCTCCTTTGCCCATTCTAATTTAGCAGCAGTATCGCCGCCAACAAGTCCTAATTCCATTACTTCAGGAGTCTTAGAAGGAGTACCTGTGATTGAATGTGGCTGTGTTGCAGCAATGATTCTAATTTCTACAAGATCTGCCTCACCAAGCGCTTCAAGATGCTTGTCTGAATCATGAGATTTTAGAGCATTATTGTGAAGACGGCGTTCTACCAGTTGTGGGAACGCTTCAGAAATTTGTTCAGCATCAACCCATGCTTCGCCAGCAGCTTGCTTGCCGTACGGAGTCATCTTGTATCCACGAACACCGAGTACCCTCATCTTAGGTACTTCAACAACAGTAACAGGAATTCTTACTTCCTGACCTGCACTGTTCGATCTAGGGTTTAGATCACGAGCCATGACGTGGGTCATGCCAGCTTTCCAGCCGGCGAATCCCTGTACACGGACCTCGCTCGCATCGGTTTCTGGCCACGACTTGACGTGTCCAAAATGGCGTGATGACCGCTTTCGCGGGCTAAACGCCATACTACCACGTCTTGGGTGACTTCTCTTTGCCATATGTTCGGCCTCCTATGTTTTCGATACTCCGCATTGGCCCCCCGATAAGGGGCTTACAGAGGCTCTTCAGGCTTGGGAGATGCCGTGACACTGGCTCTCAGTCCACGATTGGGACGGGGAGTAATGGGGTGCTGTGCATTGCCCACTGTGTCTGGCCGCTCACCTTCTGAGCAGTCTCCCGACTTACCTCCCCTATATGAGTGGTTCGGTGAAGAACGCTGCATAGGGACGCTGGAGCCATATTGTAATTGACAGTCTTCAAGCATTTTGGTTGAAGATGAATTTGAAGAGCCTCCTATGCAAATCCTCTTGAGCCACCGACGCACAATAGCACCTATGACACCGTCGCTGACGCACCCTCAACTCAGAGATGGTGTTGAAGCGAGAGCATACCAATTAATCGCTGCCAAACAAGCAATTTCAGGATCAACACTACTCGTAATGCCTACCGGCTTAGGAAAAACTGCAGTTCAATGGATGGCTATGGCAGAGTCATTAGATGGCCCTGGAAAAATAGTATTGGTAGCCCCTACAACTGGTTTGGTTGCTCAACAGGCTAGAATGGCCAGAGAATTTATCAATCTAGATAGTGACAAAATTGTCACATTAACCGGCCAAGATCGTCCTGCAAAAAGAGAGACTATTTGGAAGGATGCGAAAATGGTTATGGCAACTCCCCACGTTATCAGAAACGATGCGAGAAATGGAAGAATTTTGCTTTCAGATATCGATCTTCTAATCGTTGATGAAGCACATCACGCTACCGGTTCAGATTCGATGGCCCAATTGGGAGATATGTATCTAGAAGCTTCATCTAAGGCTCACATTTTAGCTGCAACTGCTTCACCAGGAGTGAAATCATCTAAAGTCCTAGAAGTCATACAAAGATTAGGAATTGAAAGACTTCATGTTACTAAGAGAGAAGATGACCTTGTCCAACCATACATTACCTCAATGGATATCGAAAAACATGAACTGAATATCCCTGATGAATTACTCAGTAAAATCAGGCCATTGCGAATTCTTGAAGCGGAAGAAGCAGAATTTTTGATGAGGTCAGGATTCTTGGTGAAGTCTGGAAGAGTCACCACTGCTGCGATTGAAGAAGCTCACAGAAGGGCAAGCGCAGCAATAGGAAGAGGGGATGCAAGAGGATACGATGCAGCAAAACGAATTGGCGACCTTAGAAGATTGCATAGATTATTGGATTTATTAGATACTCAAGGATTAACATGTGCAATCAAATATCTTGAAAGAGCCAAAATAGAGAAAGATCGCAAAACTAAGAGATTCCTATCATTGACACCAGTAGCTGATTTACTAAGAGAAGATCGTGAAAGCGATGAGTGTCATCCTAAACCTGAATTGGTAAAGAAATTAGTAAAACAAGGATTATCTGGTGATGGTAAAGTAATCATTTTTACTGAATATCGAGATACTGTTGACAACCTCATGGAAATTCTGAATTCCCAACCAGGCATCAAACCTGGTAGGTTTGTTGGACAGACTACCAAAGGAAGTCAAATTGGAATGAAGCAAAAAGATCAGATTGCACAATTAGACAGATTTCGAGAAGGTGAAATCAATGTTCTAGTTGCTACAAGTGTCGGAGAAGAGGGATTGGATGTACCTGCGGCAGATAGTGTGATTCTTTACGAACCAGTACCAAGTGCAATACGTGCAATACAGCGAAGAGGTAGAACCGCTAGACAAAAAGATGGAGATGTCCATATTTTGGTAGCAAAAGGTACTCGTGACGAGTATGTGCAACAGGCATCTTTACGTCGCGAGCAGCTGATGTATAGAACTTTACAAGGATTGCAAAAACAATCGAGATTACCTAGAAGGGCACAGCCAAAAAATGATGTTTTGGCATCTTTCACAATCGATGGAAAAGATGCTGAATCGTTCATAAAAAAGGAAGAAGAAAGATTGTTTAGAGAAAAAGAACATGTTTCTGAAAATGTCGTAAAACAAGCAAAGACAAACAATGTGAAGAATTCGGAACCATCAAACAGACCTAGGGCACAAATGTCTCTAACAGAGTTTTCTAACAATACTTCTGATAGTAAGTCCGAATGGTGGAAACCAGTACTTGATGGAACAATTAGTCATTCCAGAGAAAAAGAAAATGACACATCATCTGCTGCTCAAACCGAAGTAGATTCAATGAGTATTGAAGCCGACTCAAAGACTTTGATTACAATTGACCATAGAGAGGGAAATTCAACCTTGCCTGCAATGCTAAAGTTATATGGTCACGAAATTAGTTTAGAAAACCTTACTGTAGGCGACATTAGAATTTCAGATCGAATACTAATCGAAAGAAAAAGTGCTAGAGATTTAATTGATTCATTAATTGATGGACGATTGATACAGCAAGCCAGAAGATTACACAATGCTGCACCCAGGCCATTGTTAATCGTAGAATCTATTGAAACTCAGAGAGTACATCCTAATGCAGTTCATGGCGCTATGGCATGGATTACACTAGATCTTGGGCTACCGGTCCTAATGACAGGGTCGCCGGAAGAAACTGCAAGGTTTGTTTCAATTGTTGCAAAAAGGGAATCCAGATTTCTCGACTTATTGATGATTCATACCAAGAGAAAAATGATTGATGCTGAAAAGGCATCAATTAAAGCTGCATCCGCAGAAATAATGTCAATAATGAACGGAGAATCAGAGGATGGTGTTTTAGCAAATAGATGGGATAAAGAAGTGATGTTTCAGAGAACTAAAATATTGGCAGAATTGCCAGGAATCGGAATAACAACTGCAAACCGAATAATGGAAATTGCAGGAGACATTATGGGATTATGTACAATTAGTGAGCAAGCACTTACTGATATTGAAGGAGTGTCATCCATACAAGCCAAAGAACTGTACAAATTCTTGCACGGTTAATCAGGAACCAATTAACATTGCACGTGTTTTCAACTGTGCAAAACGATCGGTGAAATGGCCTAAAGCAAATGCAATAATTTCAGTGAAGTTTACAACTGGAATATCTGTGTCCTTACCAGAAACACGTCCTGCTTTTCCTTGATATGAATCTAGATTTGAGTGTGATTGGGTACAAGCACTAACCAAAACTTGAGCTCCTGCCTTTTTGGCATCATTTAGAACTCGAGCTGTCATTTTCATCACAGAATCCCCTAATGAAAGAAGTGATGGATTACCAACGCTAGAAGTCTTCGTCTTGTATTCAACTGGGCGTCCACCTAATGCAGTTATCAGTTGCTCCATGTAACTTGGATTCCAGGCATCATCATTACCACATGCACCTTCAATTTGCATATGAGGTCCATAATAGCAAGCAATATCCATATCCAGAGGATTGACAACTGCTGCTTCCACTTTATCCAAACCAATTTCATCTACAAGGACATGTAGCAAATGGTTGGTCGTTATTTCTGAAACATCTAGAGTCATTCCTGTAGTCATCTCAAGTACGCGATTTGCATCTGCTAATGCTATTGGGTTCTCTCGGAAAGTTTTGAGCGAATCATGAAGAATACCTTGGGCTGAAGCACAAGGGGTGATAATGTCATGTCCGTTCTTCATTGCGATTGCAAGATTACGAGCATTAAGAGCCAATTGTAAATCCCTATTTCCTTGCTTGATGATGTTTCCACCATCTCCATTATATCCCACCATTTCGATTAACTCAATGCCTAAACTGCGGCAAAGAGGCTGGATTGTATCTTCAACTTCTCTTGAGGATTGACGGGCTACATTTCCAGGATAATAAGAATACTTAACCATAATTTCACCTCAGAATCTCCTATCTAATTCATTGAAAATTGCAACTACTTCGTGATGATTAACAACCTTACTATTGAACATATCAGGAATCTTTCCAATGCCAGCAGGAGGTACAAGCATTCCTTGGAATCCTCTCATCATTGGACCTCCATTTCTGGTGAATCCTAGCATCATTCGTAATGATACCCCGTTCATAATATTAGAACCGAGTCCTAATGGCCCCAATACTGAACGATAAAGTGTAGTTTCATTGACGTTACCTGACATTTTTACCGAACGTGAGTACACCTTAACCAATCTACCGCTCTTACCAGTGAATTTGTATTCTGCTAGTAATCGAGACCTTGCAGCGTAAAGCGAATCTGCAGCTTGTGATCCATCAATGCCATGTCTTTGAATTGATGAAATATCTGCTTCGTCCCATACGCCGCCCTTTCTTTGCATCAGTTCAAACATCTTCTTGACATGAGAATTTCCAGAACGTGGATCTTGACTTCTAACCCATCTTTGAAGAGCGATGCCCGGTCCAGAGTATACGTCATCAACATCAAATGTATCTGACATTGCATTGACTAATTGCAGCGAGCCAACATCTGCTAAAGCGTGTAATCTGGTTGCTTGAGCAGATTCCATAACTCCCATCGGAGCACCACTTGCAAGTCTCTCCCCTTGACGAGGATCTGCTTCTAACCAAGGTTTTGAATTAGCACGAGAGTCATCATATCGGTCGTAAGAAACCATCAAATCTTTCAGAACTTCGTAACCAGGTAATGGTTCGACGGTTAATGTCCCTCCATCACTTACTAAATCACTGATTCTAGTAGTATCTGCAGGCAGTATTCTTCCATTAGCCTTCACTCCAGTCAACGGATTCAATCCAGAAATACTTCCACTCCTAAATGTCAGAGAGCCATCGGCTTCTCTCTTTATTGCAACCAATGCATCTTCGATTGTAGCATGCCCTGGCAAAGCTACAGCAATTGTGTCGTAACCTGATTGGGCTTTAATTGGATCATATCTGAATATGCGCATAGTCAATGACATCGGAGCCTGTTCGATTGTCGGTGGATTGAAGTCGCCATCAGCGCCTTCATCATCTTCATCACCAGCACCGTATGCAATCATCGCTTCAACTAAATCTTCATGGAATACTCCTGAAGAATCTACACAAGCAATTCTTGGAAGAACTTCTGTTACCCACTCATTCCAAGGTTCATCGAAATCTACATCGCACATTTTCATCTCTAGGATTGAGGTTGCACCTAAAGATGCGAACTTTTGATCCCAATCTTCTCCTGCCTTACAGAATTCATCATACGATGAATCTCCAATAGCACATACTGAATAGTGTACACCAGCAAGAGACGGGTTTGCTGCTACTGTTGCATTCCAAAGCTCATCAGCATTATCTGGCATCTCACCTTCACCCCATGTTGAAGTGATGATTAAAATACGCTTGTGTGAAGAGAATTGTGCTTGGTCGTATCCATCCATATCTATGACGGTTGGTTCAAGACCGTAAGCGACTGCACGCTTAGCTGTTTTTTCCGCTAAGCCTGCTGCATTTCCTGTTTGTGAACCAAAGAAGATTGCTAGGCTGCGATCTCCTGAAAGTACACCTGCTAGAACCCCTGCATCTGCACCAGCATCTGCTACTGCAACCGGGGCAACTACTGCTTCAGACGCAGCAGGTGCAACTTCTTCAGCAACTTCTTCAGCAACTCCACCTTCATATTCAAATTTAATAATCTCAACAGGACAAGCATCAGCTGCTTCTTCAATCAAATCGGAGAACTCTGAACGGAACTCATTTTTAATCGCAGAAAGTCCAGTATTGCGGTCGAATGCCCCGTCCTCTCGAACATCTGCTTTGATCTGACTTGTGTCGTCTGTTACCTCGAACACTTCCGGCAAAATATCCTGACATGCATCACATGTGATGCAATCTTCCTCGATCCAGACCTTAGCAATGGTTGGCATGAGTTCACCTAATGCTCACGCTGAGCAATACATTCCACTAGGATGTAGTCTTTGAAGGTTCGTGCCTCTCCCTAAAGGGAGAGAATTTCTGTGGACAAAAAATCACATGTGGAAATCGTCCATTCCACCCATCATATCTTCACCAGATATTCCTTTGGAAGAAATTACATCGTCGATTCTAAGAATCATAATTGCAGTCTCTGTTGCTGACTGAATTGCTTGTTCTACTACCCTCTGGGGCTCCAAAACATTTGCTTCAAACATATCCATTACACCGCCTTCTTCAACGTTGATTCCGGAATTTGCATTTCCATCAGCATGAGATTTTCTTAATTCGATTATTGTCGTCACTGGATCTAAACCTGCATTTTCCGCAAGAGTTCTAGGAATAATTTCCAGTGCACTTGCAAACGCTTCGATTGCCATTTGTTCACGACCACCAATCGATTCAGCATAAGCCCTCAAATCACGAGATAGAGCGGCTAGAACACTACCTCCACCAGTCAGAACTGCACCATCTTCCCATGCGACTGAAACTACGCCTACTGCATCATCGAAAGCACGACGAATCTCGTCGACTACGTGTTCGGTTCCGCCCCTTAGTAGAACTGAAACCGATTTGGCTTCAGGACAACCGGTAATGAAGGTCATATCTGATTCGCCGATCTTGCGCTCTTCTACTTTAGCAGCTGATCCCAAATCTTCGAATGTCAAATCATCAATATTGGTAACGACTCGACCTCCTGTTGCCTTAGAAAGTGCTTCCATGTCACTCTTTTTAGCACGGCGTATTGCGAAGATTCCTGCTTTTGACATGTAGTGCTGAGCAAGGTCGTCAATACCTTTCTGACAAATGATTGCATTAGCACCACTAGCCTGTATTTTCTCTACTAAAGTTCGAATGTAATTCTCTTCTTCTTCGAGGAATGATGCAAGCATTGACGGATCTGTGATCTGAATCTTAGCATCGACTTCTGTCTTCTTAACTTCAATCGCACTGTTAATCAAAGCAATCTTGGCGTCGGAAATTGAACGTGGCATACCTGCATGAACTCTTTCTTTGTCCAAAATAATTCCATCCACAAGGGTACTATCTTTGATAGATCCTCCCTGGCGCTTTTCAACCTTAATATCTGAAAGGTCGACCATTCTTTCTCCATCCTCAATTGTACCAACTGAATTGACCGCTCTAACACAGATATCTGCCAAAAATGACTTTACTGCGCCCGCAGATTTACCTGTAAGGGAAGTCTTAGCAACTTCCATCAAAACAGAATCATCATTCTTTGTTGAAATACCATGGGATTCAAGACATCCTACTGCTTTTTCAGCAGCAAGTCTGAAACCTTCACAAATTACAGTAGGGTGAACATTTTGTTCAATCAAATCTTCAGATCTCTTCAACAATTCACCCGAGAGAACTACTGCAGATGTTGTCCCATCATAGCAATGCTGCTCTTGAGTCTTAGCAACTTCGATAATCATCTTTGCAGCAGGATGTTCAATATCCATTTCTTTCAATATAGTGGCACCATCATTGGTGATTACCACATCACCCATGCTATCAACTAGCATTTTGTCCATTCCCTTAGGACCAAGAGTGCTTCTTACTGCGTCTGCAACAGCCTTTGCTGCTGCAATGTTGTTAGATTGAGCACTGCGACCTCTTGTTCGCTGAACTCCATCTTTTAGAATGAATATCGGTGCTTGTCCATTTCCATACATAATCAGTGCCTCAGTAGTTGTTCCCACGGGCATTACGCCTTCAATCCATCGCTAGAGATAATTATTGACTATCTAGCCATTGTTGACCGTAATGCGCCCATTGATCCATGGTCCAACCTTCTGGTAAGCCTGCCTCTGGTACTGGAGGCCCAGTCACTTCAGAATTGGAGTTAACATCTCCTGATGTAGCACTATCATATGTGGTCACATCGTTTACATTAGCCACATTGACTACGGTTGGAGGAGATATTTCAGGAACGGCTTTTTCAATTCCCATCGCACCAACCGTAGGTGCTGCAGCGACTGAACCGTAAGTTGCTGACAAGTTATCTTCATATCCATTGTCGTCCCATTGCTGTGCTTCCTCTTCTTCGGTACTATTGATAACCATCAATAATACACCAAGCAAAGAAATGATTAGAGCAGCTCCTACAATCCAAATACTAACAGAGACCCAATCTGTTGAACCAGAGCCTGCAGATTCATCATCTGTTGATTCTACACTCTTCAGTGTGATTGGTAAATCTAGAGAAGCTGACTCTTCTACAGAATTTGATTTGGCCCATACTTTCACATAAGTATCAACATAATCTTCATCAAGAGTTTCTAGAACAGAAGATGGAACATCCAAAATGATTGTAACTTCTCTTTCACCTTCCACTTCCAACCAGAAATCCCTATCTGTATTCTTTATTGACGCACTGTACCATTTATTGTTACCTTGTTGATCAATTGACATAGTTACAGATTGACCTGCATCATATTGATTCCTGACTCTCACAACAACTTCAACTTTACCAGATTCGGAAATCATGATTGATTCTGTTGAGATAATTCGCAGCCAGTTCTGTGAACCGACCAGATAAGTGCATGTACCATCCGATGTGACATCATTGTCATTTACACTTGTTGCAATTACCTTTAGAACTAGTTGGCCGTTGACATCATCATCAAATGTGAAGGTAACTGTAACATTGTAAGATTCTCCTGGATTGAGTAGAGGGGTCAAATTTTCTCCAATCAGTTGTTCGAATTGTGCATTCATTCCCTCTGGAGCATCCATACTCATAACGAATCTATCAGCCTTATTTCCATTGTTAGTAATTTCAAATCTCATAGATTGTGGATCTCCACCTGGAATATATGATTGATCTGCAACTTCATCTGAAACTCCTGCAGATGAAGTATTTGTCACCTCGACATTGATTGTAATTTGCTCTTGGACCGATGGATCATCGATACTAGAGGCTGTAATTCTAGCAGTGTATAAGCCAGGAGCAAGTCCGATTGGCATTGGTAGATTCAAAGCAATACTAGTTTCGCCATCCCATGCATCTAAGACCGGGGTTTCATCAGCTGAAAGAGAAGCTTGTAGGCGCCAATTCGACTCTACTAAATCGAGAGAATAGGCTTCATCATCATTTCCAAGATTCAATAAATCTACATACACAATTCTAGTGTTCCCGTTAGCAGGTGCTTCAACATACAATTCCTCAGCAGCCATTGAAAGTTCTCTGAGAACTGGAACATCTATCTTCTTAGAAATCACATCATTTCCAAATAATGATTGTCCACAAGAAGGACATACTGCTCTCAACGAGAAAGGAATCTCACCAGGAGATGAATCTTCAGGAGCTGTTACGTTCAGTAACAATTCTAATTGTTCGCCCTTAGCAAGAGGCATTGGCATCTGGACAATTTGGTGATTTAAATCGGTAACATATGCAACCCAGTTGTCTGCTTGGAAATTAGATGTAACTGTAAATCCTGCTTCTCTGTTACCTGCATTCTGTAATTTAAACGGTATATCTGCCGACTCACCAGGAAGCAAAGATGTTGCAAGAAGAGGAGCGGTAGATGAAAGGTGAACACCATACTGTTCCGTTATCGCAATATCAGTAGCAATCCTGCCCATTTCACCCAATTGTGTACCGCCTGCATCTTCCCACCAAACTTGCCAAACTTGTTGTTGGACATCTGCTCCCGCAGGTATTGAAAGATTAATCCACATTTCCGAAGTATTTCCTCCAGGAATTACTGGCAGAATTACATTGGTTCCGTGCTGATTAGGATTGTCGCTATCAATTCTAATCATCGGCAGACTTGGATTCATCCAAGTTGTATTCGATATGTTTGATTGTAATCTTACCTGAGCACCCATGTATCCATTATTGGTAATTGTACAATACATTGGAACAATTGTATTTGGAGGCGTGGTGTATCCGCCAGTAGGGTTATCACAATCGATATCTAAAGTATATTCACTAACTTTCTCAATACCAAACATTACGAAGTCATCTACATGCATTCCACTTGAAGCACCTGAACCATCTGATTGGAATAATATACCATATGACCACGAGTGACCACCAAGTTGGTCAGTAGGATCCCAAGAAATATTACTCCAAGAACCAGCTGCTGTACTTGGCATATCTTCAGCAAAATTATGGTAAATCGTATTTTCAGGAGCACCGTTTCCTCTCCATAATTCTAGTGCGACCATGTCCCCTGCACCCATTTGGCCCCATGTTTGGGCGTGCATTTGCGCAGAAACTAATCCTGCTGAGTTGAGTTGAACCTTACACATCCACTGAATGTATTGTTGTGACAGACCACCATCCAAAGAGGCACCGTAACCACAGTTACTATCTGCTCCTCTGAATGCGAATACGAGACGGCTTCGTGATGCAGAAGGGTAATCTGAACCTGCATTTGAATGACGCCAATTTGCAGAACCAACTGCAGAAGAAGTGCCGTCTTCCTGCCAGATTCCAATTCCTGTAGCATCACTGCCGTCGATTGGATATTCTCCACCATAGAAAGTTGCTTTGGAAGCGGTTGGTAGAGCTTGGTCACGAGGATCGCCTTCAGCATCCATGTCATCCTGAGCAATAGCAACAGGCAATGACTTCTCCATCACATCGTTCTCATTTCGATCATCTGCAGAATTGAAAACTGTGGCTCTAATTATTATTCCACCTGACAATTCGTTAGATGAAACATTCAGATATGAATGAGCAACATATGCATCCCAAGTGAATGAATCGGTGTAAGATTGACCTCCGAGCATAGGGACTGTTTCCCAGGAAGTTGAATTCATAACATATCCGATTGGATGAACCATTTCAACCGAGACAGTAGCACTAGAACCTGTTAATGCCCCACCTCCTCGACGAACTTCAACGGAAATATCAACAATATCGCCCTTAGCAATGTAAACTACCACACTTCCATCAGGCTGAATCCAATGATTTTCTTCAGAAGAATTGAATTCTATTTCTGAAACTGAGAAATCATCAGAAGAGCCACCGCGGCCCATTGTAGCTTCGACTTCATCCACAGTCAAAACTAGTAGAGATTGCATGAGAAGGATTGTCACCAATAGAAGTGGTATCGTCTTGCGCATGTTCATCACAGCATGCGAACATAGTTTGGCATATGAATGTCCCCTTCACATGTCCCCGAAGGGGACAGAAGTTAATTGGCATATTCAAAGAAGTGTTTTAATCGGTACTTGCAGGTATGAATCGAGGGCAACCTTTGAGAAAGCAAAGAGTTGGGGTGCTAGTGTGGGTGAGTATTCTAACAAAGGTCCTATGGCTGCTCGCCTGTGGTTAACTGGACTAGTTTTCTGTCAAATATTCTTAACTCCAATGGCTGCATTTTCTATCACTTACCTAATTAATTTTGAAATGGCATCAGAAAATTTCACAATGTCATTTCAATCTGAAATGATACCGTGGATTATTGCTGCATCCTTAGCATACGGGATGCTAGCTCTAATGCTTGCATTATTATGTGGAGGATTCACTCCACTATCGGTAGTTGAGAAGGGAGGATGGCGAGCAGCATTTGGACTGACCAGGGCTAAGAGAGATGCTGCTACACTTCGCAATTCAAGAAGAAATCATGCTAAATCTCCCCATGCTAAATTAACAGTAATGGTCAATGATAGAATTCTCAAAAGACATTCACTTCTCTCTACTCATGGAGGATTAGTGCTACTGGCAATTCCATTCCAGCTAATGCTGGTAATCATTCCACTAGGTTTCATTATTTTCATACCTGAAGAATGGATTAAACAAAATCGTAGATTAGAGGTCGCAATGGCTTGCTACCTCATTGTACTAATTATGGTGATGAGAGTATTTCCTAAATTTGCTCGCAAGCACATAACAACTGCAGCATTCACTAGACGATGGTTGATTTCAATGACTAAACTATCTTGGCTAGCACCTGTACTTGTATTATGGCTGATGGGTAGGTTAGCAAGTGTAATCGTATTATCATGGATAGGAGCAGATTTGTCTACCAATTTAGATCTAGAACAGACATTCATGGAAGATTTACTAAGAATTGGTAGTGTTCCTGAAACATCTTTCTTGGATCTGTTAACTGCACTGGCTGTAATGCCATTAGCAGCATTCACAACATTAGCTTGTTTGGGAGGAGGATCGGGAACTCCTCCAGAATGGATGAGATTGGGAGATGAAGTTGAAATTAAAACTCCTGAAGAAGAAGGAGACGGTGGCGCACTGATATCTGCAGGAAGAGTTGTTGGAGCTGTTGCCGGAGCAACGGTTGGAATTGGTATTGGAATCGCGGCAACAGCAGCCTCAGGAATTGCTTCCAAAGCACAAAGTGCAGGCAATACCGCAATTGCTGCAGCAAATTCTGCGCCACAAGCATTCGATAGTGGAATGGATGCTGTATCAACTACTGAAGATGCTTTCTCATTCGTTGACAATACCGATTCATTACCAGATGTACAACCGGAAGAAGATACATCTCAGCCTGAAGAAGATGAGCCTTCTGAATTCGAAGGATTCGGTTCAATGTTTGATTGATTATTCCTCTTCACTAGCAACTATTGGCCTACCATCCGTTACAATCAAACGGAAAAATCCTCGAATAAATCCATCACTACGTCGACGACCTAAATCAGGTCTCGGTTTGTTTAGCAATTTAGAGCCGCAATTGGTACACCTTACACAAGTCACTTGCCAAACAGGATAGGGTAAATTGCAGCAAGACTTTTCTGAGTCTGCTTTATTCCTAACCAATTGTAAGTGCATAGCCAATTGTTTTGTCCAAGGAGGGTCTTCATCAGAGATGAAACCTGTAAGGCGAGAAAGAATTAGCCACCCTGACACACACCATAATCCAAATCCGATAGCAGGAGAACCATATGACATACTCATCCAACCAAATACAAGAGGGATGATGGCAAATACCAATCCTAACCAATAGAATAAACGCATATGAAGAACTCTCTGTATCAAGTATGCATCCACATAGATAGGTTCGGGATGAGGAGGGAAATGATCATTCCAAGATTTTAGCCGAGGGAATGTCAAATATGGAACTCTAGTAATCATATATGCAACAATTGCACCAATGAAGAAATCCAATATTACAGACCACATCTCAATCGCCACGTAATCTTTTCAACACGATTTCAGTCTTATCCATGCCAAGAGATATATCCTCACGTGAAATTGTATATGCGAATCTAAGGTGACCTTCACCTGATGGGCCAAATGCACTACCTGGTGAACACAAAACACCTCCTTTCAACAATTCCATAGCTACATCCTCACTTGACATCCCAGGGACATCTACTTTCGGGAAAACATAGAATGCTCCTTCAGGTACATGGCATTGTACACCCGGCATAGCATTTAATCTCGAACAGATAAGGTCTCTTCGTGCTTTGAATTCAGAACACATTTCATCTGGGTAATCATTTGCCTTTTCAAATGCAGCAAGTACTCCGTATTGCATTGCATCATTAGAACATGCGGTTATGTAATACTGCAATTTTGTCATCTGAGCCATCGCTTCAGAATTTGCAGATAGAATGTAACCAATCCTCCAACCTGTCATAGCAAATGTCTTCGAAAATGAATTTACAAGAATAACACGGTCATTATCACAACCAACAAATGACACATGTTCGCCATCGAAAACAATTCGGTCATATACTTCATCAGTGATTAACCATAAGTCATGTCTCTGAGCAAATTTTAGCAATTCATCCCTCTGATCTTTGGTAATTGTTGCTCCTGTTGGATTGGATGGGAAATTATACAATATCGCAACTGTATCTTCATCTACTAGAGTCTCAAGATGTTCTATGGTAGGAACAAACTCATTTTCAAACAAGCATTCGTAAAATCTTGCTTCTCCACCCCACAGGCCAACATCTGGACCATACAATGGAAAATATGGTTCTGGAAGTAACACATTTTTCCCAGGATTTACCAACGATGCGAATATGTTCAAAAGAGCATTAGTACCACTCATTGTCATGCAAACATTGCTCTCATCTAAACCAGGGCAAACATGATCCCAAGATTTTGCAATTTTCTTTCGTAGAGCTGGTAGTCCTGCGGTAGTAGTATACTTGTTATGACCATCTTTCATAGCTTGATACATTGCTTCAATAGCGATTTCAGGTGGCTGGAAATCGGGCTCTCCTAAACCAAAAGAAATTACATCGTCACCTGCCATATCAAACATCTTGCGTACGCCAGTAGGTTGGATATCCATTGCTCTATCTGAGAAGCCACGCATGTCGGGTCGACTACGAGTTCACTTTTCAAGATGAGGTGCTATCTGATACATCATCGACTAATGTCGCTTCCAATGGTTCATGATCAATTATTGGAGGCGTTTTTGACATTTCATCGCCTGAAGCAACGAATAATACTGGTTCATCCACTTGTTGTTGAATTGCTACAAATGCCCCAAAAATTAGGATTGCAAGTCCAACTACTCCAATAAACAGCAATCTGCCAATTGAATCCCCACTACCGTAAGATTCGACATTTCCTCCACCGGTTACTGAGTCCCATGATATCATTGATGAAGCCCCATTTTCGTCAACTCCTCTAACAATAATCATATTGTCACCTTCTGGAAGGTAATCTGTATCTACAACAAACTGGAATGCAAATGATTCGTAGGCACTAAGTGAACCATTTGCATCTTCATACATTACCTCAGTCCATGTATCTCCACCATCTACAGAATATTCGATTTTATCCATTACTGCTCCACGGCTCCATGCTAGACCTGTGTAGGTATTTACAGTACCATCAGTTGAAATATCCTCGATGTGCACTTGCAAGTCTAAATTCATATCAGAAGTTGTTATTCCTACATCATTGAGATACTTAGCCGTCAATACTGCATCATGAGCATCTACCATGCCCCAACCAAAATGACGATTCCAATGAGGATCTATGTCTGGATAAGTAGCCCATGGGCCATCTTCAACACCCTCACCATCTACTTCTTCGGACAGAGTTTCTTTTCTTTCTGCAGTTGAACGTAGAATTTCTCTAATCACCAATGGATTGATTTCATCGTTTACCTCCATCATTAGAGCGATTACTCCTGTAACGGCAGGAGTTGCGTAAGAAGTACCTGAGCCACGTCCCGTGTAGCCGTTTTGTGAAGCATCGCCTCCTAAGAAGTTGTTACAAGAACCTGAAGTTACACAAGCTTCTGCTTGCACAATGTCTGAACCTGATGCAGTTACATCTGGCTTCATCTCATTGATAGGATTAGAATCGCCATTGTCTCTACGAGGGCCACGACTAGAATAACCTGCGATTGTATCGTCATCTCTTTCGATTGTATTCATGTCATCAGTAGCTCCAACCGTTATCGATAGAGAAGAAGAACCCATACCAGATAGACCATCATTTCCTGAACCATCGTTTCCAGCGGCTACACTTACAGCAATTCCTGCAAGAGTTGCTTCGTTAAGGATACGTGAGTGCATGTCTTCTCCATCACTACCTCCGCCTTCGTGGCTGGTAATACCCCAAGAAAGTGAAATGATATCTATGCCATACAGGCTCTCATCAACACCAGGCCATGGAGTGTCCTTGTTGTCTATTATCCATTGAAGACCATTCATTGCAGATTCATAGAATTCTTGTGAAAGAAGATAGTTTTCGAATGGACCTGCTCCAGCATCTGTACCAATCCTCACATCGATTAAGCTAGCATTGGGTGCAGAACCTTCGAAGCCAGTTTGCTCTCCATTAGCATCTAAGCCGGTAGCAGCTGCCATACCCATACAAGCAGTTCCATGTTGGTTACCATCGTCTGGGTCAAATGATCCATCAGTTTCTCTACCGCCGGCAAGAACACATTCAGGGTCTGTGTGAACAAAGCAAACTGCATCATACCCTGCCACGAATTTATCTTTCAATCCAGGATGTTCATTATCAGTTCCTGTATCCACCATTGCAATGTTTATTCCAAGGCCGCCCATTGGCGAATAATCCCATGCAGCTTGTGGATAAACATCTGATGGTTCAGCCTTTATGTTTGGAGTTTGAACATCTCCCCACAAAATAACTTGCCCATATCTTTCAACCATGACAACTCCATCAATTTGAGATAATTCCCAAATGTCTTCTGAATTGATTACTCCTAATAGAACTGCATCCACTGCCTCAATAACATCTGTAATTTCGTAACCCATTGACTCTAGCAATTCTACATCTGAATCAGTAACATCTCTGCCATAGGATAGGCCTATACCAACTGGTTCATTCAAAGTTTCAAGTGAGTCGAAAATCCCATTTCTATTGGAATCCATGGTTGTTCTTTCCCACCAATTTACCTCTTCGTAAACGATTGGAGTCATTTCAGGAATTTCTGATGACCATTCCGAATTTGAATCAACATCATTACCTAGGGAACCGGTCAATGGCGCCAAAAAAAGAACCAAACATAAGATTGTAAAACCGCGACGCATATGCTTCCCTAATTTGTTTCAAATGTCCACCAAACATGAATATGTTGGTTAAACGGTTAGGAATAATTCTAGCAGAAAGGTGGGAGCACAGGGATTTGAACCCCGACCGGCTGGTATCTTCTGATCCGCCACTAAGTGTTGTGTGTACGGCTGGTGGCGGGATTTCACAGGTCAGTCTTCCAGTTGATCATCACAATCTTCAGACCTTTACCTATCATCATTCCCGTGCAACTGGAGCCAGCTATACTACCAGGTTATACTATACTCCCCTGTTCTAACCTTCAGCGTCACTGCTTAGCCTGTCGGCGAGCACGCTTACGACGGCGTAGCTTTTTCTTGCGCCACTTCCATCGCTGATTACCAGTCTTCTTCCACGCTCTGGAACCTCGCTTCATGGTGAACAGTCCGCCGACCAACCTTTCGTATATGAGGACTTCCCAAAGGAAGAACAAATCAACTTAAGCCAAAATCCCGTTTTGATAGTCTTCAATAGCCTGAATAATTTCTTCACGTGTATTCATCACAAATGGACCATAACGAGCTATTGGCTCACCTATTTCTGGACCTGCTAGAATCAAAAATTCTGAATCAGATTTTGCTTTAAATTGGACAGAAGAACCATTGGACAGTAAAGCAAGAGAGCCATCTGAAACCGACTTCCCTTCAATTTCGATTTCACCTTTGAAAACATACACCATACCATTCAATTCCGAGTCAAGTGACTTTTCCAAATCAGAACCTTGATTCATTTTCACATGGATATAGGTAATTGGAATTACAGTGTCGATTGAAGATTCAACACCGAGGCACTCTCCGGCTACCACTCTTGCCCAAACTCCATCTTTCTCAGCAATTGGGGAATCTGCAGCAGTTAGATCTTGATATCTTGGATTCATCATCTTGTCCTTAGCAGGGAGGTTTACCCAAATTTGGAAACCATGCATTAATCCTCCTTCGTCAATCATTTTCTTGGTAGGCATCTCAGAATGAATAATTCCTTTGCCAGCAGTCATCCACTGAACATCACCAGGAGTAAGAAGGCCTTTGGAACCTTGGCTATCTTCATGTTCCATCTCTCCAGATAGAAGATAAGTTACTGTCTCAAATCCTCGATGTGGGTGCCAAGGAGCACCTACTGCTTCACCTGGTGCATAATCAACTGGGCCCATTTCATCTAATAGCAAGAAAGGGCTCATCAATGATCCCATCGCCGCTGGTCTTCGAACTTTGAAACCGCCACCTTCTAGAACAGTACGCGTGGGGACGATTGACTTGACAGACCTTTGCTCCGACATAATTATCCGATTCCTATGAATGATATAGAGCATTTAGTATCATGTATGATATCACAAAAAGTGCATTTTGGAGAGCGGGCGTACGGGGATTTGAACCCCGGTATTCGGCTTAGAAGGCCAAGATGATATCCAAACTACATCATACGCCCATCCCGGCGGGAGGGAATCACCTCTATCAGCCTTACAGTGGTCTAGCACATTTATGACATCTCATCGGTTTGCGAACAGTAGAGCGTTTCCACTCATATCCGCAATAAGAACAGGCCCAAGATTTTACACGCGCCGAACCAAGATATTCATCTCGCATTTCTTGCAACATTGGAGAATCTGAAATTGAAACTCCAGGGGCAATTTTTTCAACCGCATCATGCAACTCGTTGGAATGGTTTAACACTCCAGATGCATGAATTAATTCATGAGCCAAAGTATGTTTGAGTAAAACTGGTTCATCTTTGAGTCGAGGATGTAATCCAATTGTGATTTTTCCTGGGTCTAGTGATAATTTGCGACGACGAACCAATTCAACTGATCCTTCTTCAAATCTAGTCATACCTAATCTGTCATCATCATATTCCAACCAGATAAGAGAAATACGGCTTGGCAACCATTTAGTGAACACATTTTCAGGGATTTGAGGGAGTATTTCAGCTAGTACATCCTCTACGTCCATGCTTACCCCAGAGGGGACTGATTGAGAAGCCTTATGATAGAAGTATAGGTGGGCAGGCTGCCTTAGGCAATTAGTTGGGCGCTTAGATCAGTTGGAAGATCGCTTGAGTGGCACTCAAGAGGCCGGGGGTTCAAATCCCCCAGCGTCCACTTTGCATCTTAATGCTGAGAGACATTGTTATTCTTCTTCATTTGTTTGTTCTGAAGAATTTTTTTCATTATCAACAATTGCAACAGCGCTTTCTTTCTTTTTTTCATCACAGTCTTCTTCCTTACTTCTTGTCAAACGATATGTTACAAATGTAATTATCAAAATTAGAATTATGAAGAGGAACAATCCCGTGTACAGATCGACATCTAAACTTGGCTCACTGACATCGTCATCATCGTCATCATCATCTTCTGACTTATCATCTGCATTGCTATCAATATTATCTTGAACAAATATACTAATCGAAGAAGATGAGTTCGAGCCTGTACCTCCATTAGTTATTGATATCCCATTGGCTGTTACGGTCAAATTTAACCACCCTGATTGTTCCGCAATTCCAGAGAAATTTCCATCATCAAATTGCAACCATCCCGGTATATCATCAGATAGTTCCCAGGAATCAATTGGACCTCTGAGTGAAGACACATTGATCTCTATATTATCTCCAATTGTATGATTGAGCTTACTTTCTTGATATTCTATTACTGGTGGCGGAGCTATTACTTCAACATTTATTGTAGCCTGTGCTTTACCACCATTTCCATAGCATGTAACGACAAATGTTTCATTAAAATATTGAGGCGAAGGAGATCCTGAGAACATACCTTCTTCAAAATTGAGCCATGATGGTAGTTCTGGTAAAATGGACCAATTTTCGGGTTGATGACCTGTAATCTCCGGTGACCACTCCACATTTACTTCATCCCAAAGAATATTTTCTGGAATTGAATAACTCAATGCGGTTTGTATTAAACAATCAAACACTCCATCGCCATTTGAATCTTGAATTAATGGACTAGTACTAGAATTATTGATTTCATCCGAATCACTACATCCATCCCCGTCAGTATCGTTTTTCAATGGATCTGTACCATGAATCAGAATCTCATCGCCATCTGAAAGACCATCAAAATCAGTATCGTTCCTAGTAATATTTGTTAAGAAAACCCTCTCTTCATAATAATCAGGAATAGAATCAAGATCTTGGTCTGATTCGGGAATAAGACAACTTGCCATGTCTCCTCCAGTAGTAGCATCTGCCGAAGAATGAATATGATAAATTTGTAATTTTTCTCCATTTGTGAGGTATCCTGTTTCGTTAAAACCTAAATTCCATTGCCCTTCAATTAGGTAGATATTTTCACCTGCATTGTACAGTAGTGAACCATTTTCAAGTAAAGTAGTACCTTTGATATGATTAGGGCTATTGAAACCATCAATATGTGAGATATCTCCTATCAATGTTGCATTTAGAGAACTATCTGGCACATAGAATATTTCACCTTTGTGAGATATCAAAAATAGATCATTATTTTGATTAACAATTAAGTCACCACCACCTCCAGTAGATTGATTTAATTCTCCCAAATTCACAAACTGATTAGTTTCAGTATCCATAACAAATAGTGAATTATTTTGCTGCGCTACAAATCCACCATCCGTATCAAAATCAGCCCTGAAGAAACCATTCGATGTGTTTATCGAACCTTCGTCGACAATACCTGATGGTGTCCATGACCTATGATGTCGGTTTTCTGGCAATGGTGATGCGTTAATCCAGTGTATTTTTCCATCAAGATGCGAGCGGTCAGAATTAGCGCCTCCTTCTCCAATTAAATGCAATAACTCAACCAACGTAGAATTGTGTTCGATAAATACAAACAATTTCATCTCATAAGGGTCAGAAGCATAAGCTAAATGGACAAATGGTAAATCACAATTGTATAAATTCGCATGCAAATAATCCTTTATTGGACCAAATCCAGGACAATCATCATGACTTTGTTCAGGACTTATTGGACATTCCATCCAGGTTGGCCAGCCATCATTATCATCATCTTCATCAAGATAATTTGGAATCCCATCTCCATCTGAGTCATCATTCGACCAATTGCCATCACCGTCACGATCTTCTTCAATATTGGATAATGAATCGTTATCGCAATCTCCCAAGGAAGTGTTGTTCAAGCAATCGAAATCAATACTTCTTCCAAATACCGTGAAATCATCGACATCAGCAATTGAAGAATTTAGTTGCCTTCCAGATGAAAACGCTGACGAGAATAGAATCATCAAGAAAAACAACAAGATTACCAAATTTTTTGATAACCTTTGAGCACGCATACTCGCTCCAGAGGATTTTATGATAAGTAATTATGCAAAGGTGATTAAGTCTATTCCTCACATATACCGGCTCAATCTTTTAATTGCTGAATCTCTTGTTCAAATTCATGCAGGTACTTTTTCGAGATAAGTTGCTAATCGGAATTGGATTTACTTGTTTATTTCTTAATTTGACTTTATTGCCACTGGTCTTCACTAATGCTGTTGAGGGAGCCGTAAATGAAGAATTTGAAACATTCCCTCTAGATACTATATGTGGAAAGGACGGAGATTGTGATACTCAGGAGGAGGATTGGTTGGAGTCAACTACAACTCGTGATTATTATGCCTGGGGAATTACCAACCTACAACAGGTTCTAGAAAATCAAGCACAGCCTAAATATCAAAAAATGGGGCCTTATACTTACGACATTACTTCAGAGAAAACATTGATTGAACATGATAGTGAAAAAGGTCACTTAACCTACAATGTAGTGAAAACATTTGAGTGTTCCGAAGAGAGTGAAAACTCTTGTAATGATGAACTAACTCAGTTGAATATCCAATTTAGGCCTCAAATGATTGGAGCAACCGGTAATGCATTCAATGGGATAATGGATTTGACAAAGATTGGATTTGCAAGTGGAATGATGAATCAAGACTTGAACACGACTCAAGCAGGAGTTGCAACATCTGAATTCATTCAATCTATGGTTGATACAGTAGGTGGTGCTGGTTTCGGATCTTATGGATATGCTGCCCTTGGAACTGCTGAAGCATCCGGTGAAGTTAGTGTATTGTTACCAAATACATTGGATGGTAATATTCTTCCAGTAGCAAATTTTCTTGGAGGCCTGGATGATGCTCTTTATTCATCTTTACATCCATTAGACAACAACTTCAATATTTCATTATTAGATGATTTAGGACCGGTTGCTTTCATTGCTATGGGAGAACCGGAATCTCTTCTATCTGCAATTGAAGATGACCCGGATAATTCAACTTCTATAAAGAGGGCAACAGCATACGGATATCTCGCATCAGAGATGGTAGATACAACAGGGGATGGAAACGGAGATACGATGTCGATAAATTATGCTCAAACCCTAATCAGAGATTGGTCACTATACATTGCAATCGGACTAGAGTTTCAATCTAATGGCGGAGGATCTCCTTTTACAGATAGTGAGGATATCGCCAACAGATTAAACAATTTATTGGGAGTAGATTTCTCCAACGTAGATTGTATGAATTTGATGATGAATGGAGATGGAACAAGTAATCCACTTGGACTTTTAGCAAAAAATTCTGCAGGTACTGGTTTCGGATTGAGCGAATTTCTTGATCTAGATTCAAGTATTGCAATGTCCACTTTTGGTATGAATGATGAACAATATAATTCAATACGAACTTGGGCTTCAGGATGGGCGGCATCATCATCATCTATCCAGATGGCTCTTTTAGGCGGAAATGGTACTATGAATGCCAAACAATTTGTCAACACTACCTTTGGAAATTATGACCCAATCAATGGGGGTTTCCTAGGATATAGTCTGAACCAAGGTGGTTCTTGGGAAGAGAACTATTCCTTACCACCTATCACACTAACTCCTGAACAATCTGCAGAGATTTTGTACGGTCCATTGGGAGTAACTACTACACAAGGAGCAATGTTGTTCCTATATGGAGAATTATCTGGAGAAGTTCCTCCTGAATTTTCCGACCCGAATAATACTAAGCAATGGGGAAATGATGTGATTGCATCCACTTATGATATTGACCAAAATAGTGCTAAAGCACTTCGCACTCTAGTAGTCGACTCGATTTTTGGTGATTTTGTAGGTGATTTGTTGACGGATAGTTTTGGAGTAGAACCTTACCTAACACAATCGGTTAACAGTTGGTTGTTAGGATGGCATGACCGATTCAATGCATATGTAGAATCTGGTAATCCTGATGACGTGAGTGTAGGCTGGGCATCACTTGAGTCTAGCAAAACCTTCTATGGATCAAATGGAGTCAAAAATGGAGATGGTACAAATTATACAATTTGTACCGGTGAAAGACCAGGCTGCGACAAAGGTGAATTGATTGAAGAAGATGGATCAAGCCAATTATCGTGGAGAAATGACAGGATGTTTGACAACACATTTGGACTTATAACTCCAGAGGATATTTCCGGCACAACTGGCGGTTTTATTACTGGAGATGATGACAAAGTGGATGTTTCAGGATATGCGGTTGCCGATATCAAATGTAGCGGCACAGATACTGTGAAAGGCATACCTGTAGATGTCTGTAGTGCTTCAGTTGAACCTACTGACCGATTGATACAAGCTAAATTATTGAAAACATATTCAATGCTAGACGCAACACCTAGTGCATTGCCAATTTATCTGGGCAGTGAGATTGAAATTAAGTCAGAGCAAATTTCTGGACTGATTATCGCAGGTGATTCAACTACCAGATTCTATCTTGATTCTAGAAATGTAAACGACATGAAAAATGAGCCACGAATGTCCGATTTAGTCCCGGTATTCGAAATAAAGTCCTCATCTACAATTGAAGACGATGATGCTGAAAGGATGGAAAGTTCAATTGTCCAAAATCAAGATTACTTCACCTATTGGACGAATTTTGACACATACTTTGATTTGATTCCATTCCTGATGTGGGCGATTACTATTCTTTTCATCACATCTTCAGTCATCATGATGCTAAGAGAAGAACATGAAGACGAAGAATGGGAAATCGAAGATATAGAATTCGAAAATGAAAAACCTGTAGGTTTACTACAGCGATTAGAAAATTAATTCAAAAGCAATCTCATTTCTTCGACTGATCTTAACTCTGTTAAGTAAATCTGTTCAACACTATCATACAATTCTCGATCATCTATATCTTCAAGCATTTGCAAAAGTTCGCCATATGTAGCAGCCGCTTTGATTTCGGTATCTAGGGCACCCTGTAACATGTCTCTGTAATTTTCTGTATGATTTATTGGATTAGAATCCCTCTCAGTGACACATTTGCCGCCATGCTTGACGATTGCATTCCGAATTGTTGCTGCATGTAACATTGATTCGGTTGCTTCACTTTGGAAAAGCGGTTCTAGTTGCAATCGATGTAAACCTTTGACATAAGCAGCATAATGTGCATACATATTTATCGCGCGCAATTCTAATCCTAGTGCTTTGTTCATTTTTTTTAATAGTTCTGACATTTTACCACCTTTAGGCTAGACGAAATAATTTCACTACTCCTTCTATGATTGGAGCAAAAGTAAACCTTTACAAAAAACCTTGCATTAATCTGCATTGAGTTTATTCCGCATTCAATAAATCATATTGGTTCGACATTTTCTTTACATCTACTGCAACAAGTGATATATCTATGAATTATTGAAATCGTATTGGGGGAAGAAAGCATCTCGTGGTTGAACAACAAATATCACAAGGCTGTTTTAGCCATTGTGATTATTTCACTACCCTCTTTCCTCATCACTGGGGACTACATTGTTTCTGATTCACCGAACCCAACCGATGAGATGGCTGTTGAACCAAATCCATTCCCGGATGAACCATTATCGGAGGGACTATTATTCGTTGTTCTAGACGGTGGAAGAAGGGCTGAAATGAGTAATTCTGAATATATGCCTAATCTGAATAGAAGGGTTGCAGATGGAGCATATATGGAAATGCTATCTAATCCAATAACTATGACCGCTGTTTGTGTCAAAGAAATGGCAACTGGCGTACCTTCTAGACCTAATGAAGGATTGAATAATTTCCATCCAGTTCATCCAGGAACTCCAGATGGATGGAACTTAGTTAGTACTCATGACGGTGACGGAGATGGAGAATATGATCACACATTTGGAATCCTAGGAGATTATGTTTGGAAAGACCTTTACCCAGACAGAGAAATTATTCCATTTGCAAAGCACAGATATGGACATGCAGATTATTATCAAGGCGATGAAGAAGGATTTGTAGAGTTAAAATCCTGGGTTGAAGGCAATCCTCCTGAAGGTTATGACAGAGCACCCAATGTTATTGTTGCTCATTTGGCAGGTTTAGACAGTGTTGGGCACAGATATGGAGTAGGAGAAACATATCTGGAAAAATTAACCATGCTTGATGATTCTCTTGAAGAAATATTCCGAATAGTTCCTGAAAGTTGGACGGTTGTAGTTACTTCTGATCATGGACTTACTGATTCAGGCCAACATGGCGCTCCAGACATGATTATACGTGAAACTGCAGCCTTCATGTGGGGCCCTAATATCAAAAAAGCGGTAATTAAGGACATGGTTCAAAGAGACCTAGCTACTCTCCCATCTATCCTCTTCTCACTTCCATTCCCCCATGCAGTACATGGCAAAATCCCTTTAGAAGCATTTGACTTGAGTGATGAAAAAATCGCTGCATATGAACAATGGAACTGGGATGCAGCACTAGCAAGAAATTCATGGATGGAAGAAAATGGTCATAACTATGTTGAAGGCCTTAGTTCGGACAATATTGAATGGAATAAAATCCCAGGTAATGAAATCGGAATTAGAGGAATTGATATTTTTGTCACTATTTTTTCAATTTTATTGTTGAGCATAGTACTTTATAGAATTCTAAAGGAAGATGGAGATAACCCAAAAATTATGATTATGGATTTAGTAACTCTACAGTTATTATTTACAACCTCAATAATTCTTGCCTACAAACGAGAAGATTTGACTGGAATTTATTATACACTTGGACTATTCATCCCTATAGCATTTTTTGCAATTACATATTACACTGCCAAAGCAGATAGAGTTAATGAAAATCAGCTGAAAAAACTAGCATATATCTATGTTATTTTAGCAATAACTCTACTTTATTATGAGTACAGATTAGCTTTGCTTGCTATTGCATTATTAGGAATTGCATATTATATTACAAAATCCAATCATTTGGACGAACGTAAACGTAATGCATCGCAAACATGTATTGCTACAATGATGGCGTTCATGTTAATCTATGTAGAAACTAGATTTACAGTTATTGCTTTTGCAATTTTGTTGTTATTCGTTCTCGACAAGAAGACTTTCCTTCCAGATAAAGAAAATGAAAGAACTTCAAAATTCATTCTTTACCCTCTATTGGGCGTATTATTTACCACTGTATTCTATTCAGATCATAGGATTCATGGATTCTCAGCAAATCGCAAGATGATATTTTGGACACTATCCTATGACTTTGGAATGGTGATGATGGCAGCTGCAATAGCATTTGTTTCAACTTTAATCTATGCTACTCGGAACAAAGACATTCCACTTACAAATGGAATTGCTATATCTGCTACAATGGCGACTATACCTGTAATGGTTAGTCAAAATAGCAACACTGTCGATTGGATTATGTTATCTGTGTTGTGCATAGGATTTGCAATGTCAATTTACAATTATTTCTCGAATAAGAAACTGTCATCAATTATCTTCCATTACTGTGCATTTGCATGGTTAATAATGAGCTGGGGTGCCTGGGCTGGAGCAACAAGTATGTTCTTCTTCGGTGCAACTGAATCAATAATAAACAAGGAATGGGATTTCCTTAAAACCAGAAATGAGAATAAAAAATCTGACTTAAGCCGTTTAGCTATGCTAGCAATTATTCCCATTGGAATGTGGTACGCATGGTGGGCAACACTAGGACAAACTGAAGGACTATTCCACACTAGAGAAATTAATCCAGGAAATTTAATTCTCAGAGGAGGTTATATCGGAGACCGGATATCTCCTAGTAACACATGGGTAGGATTCATGGGTGCAGGTCCTGCGGTATTAGTCGGAATAATGTTCTTCAACTTGTTCAGAACAAACGGTTGGGATATCAGATTTACATTTATGGCGATAATTATCAGAGTATCATTCTTAGCAATGCAACTATCAATTTCTCCTGACTTCCCAAGAATAGTTTTCAAGCTGGTTTGGGACATTTTATTCTGTGCATTAATTGCCGGTGTCACTTTATCTTATATGCTGTATGACAAATGGCTAAACAAAAATTCCATCAAAACCAGTAGTGGAATGTGAATCAGATGAATGATTCACGTCTACAAAATATATTGGCAAGCAATGTCTTCAAGTCATTCATTATATTCGCTATTTTCCGTGCATTTTATGGCGCAGGAATACTAATTGTAACTTGGTTGATAGCAACAGAATCATCAGGTCCATGGTGGTACTCCCTGATATTCCTAGCATTCTCAATGGTATTTTCACGAATATTGTTCAAATGGATCAAAACATTTAGCAAAAGCACAGATGATTCAGAGGATAATTCAGCAGACATGTAACGATTTTGTAACGCCAATTGTTATGGTGTATAGCCTCTTAGTTAGACTATGACAGCAAAGCCTTGGGTTGTGGTAACCGTAATGGCCATGATGTGCTTAATGCCATATCAATCAGTTGATTTGAACTACCTAGATGAGGAATTTGAATCTAAAGAAGGACCCGGCCAAGGACAAGGACCAGCAGATATTCTTCTGATGGGAAACAGTTACGTCGCCTCTAATTCACTTCACAATCTGGTTGATGGTGTGATGAATGCTGCTTCACAGCCGGCTAATGTTTCAAGCCTCAATGGTGGTGGTATGTTACTATCACAGCATGCTAGCAATGTAGCAACGTCAGGCCACCAATGGAATACCACACTCAACAATGGCGGATGGGACTGGGTTGTATTGCAGGACCAAAGCCAAGTTCCTGGCTTGCCAAGAACAGATACGTATTGGATCAATAGCAACGATGGCGCTGTTGAACTTGCTGAAGTTATCGAAGATAATGGTGGAGAGACTGTACTGATGATGACTTGGGGTCGTCGAGCTGGAGACGGTGCTAATCCTTGGCACGGCTACAATCAAAGATTCTCTAATTTCTCAAACATGCAAGATGAGTTAGCAAGTGGTTACTTAGATTACAGAGATAACATTACTGCCAATGGAGATACCGCATGGGTCGCACCAGTCGGCCTAGCTTTCGAGCACATACATGACAAGATTGTAGCCGAGGGTGGAACGCCTACTAATTCAGGAAACACGTTCTACAATCTCTACACAGGTGACGGAAGTCATCCTTCACTTTCCGGCTCTTATCTTGCTGCAGCGGTAATCTATGCAACGATTACAGGTAACGATCCTGTCGGTCTATCTCATTCTACAAGCCTATCAAACGGCCTCGTTCTAGAACTGCAACAAGCTGCTGCTGCCACAGTATTCAACGAAACCAGCCACCTTGACTACCCCTGGCAAACCAACTCAAATGGTAAATTTAATGTCACAATAAACGAACCTCTCGGTTGGGAATCAGGAATTTCTTTAGGAACAAACGCTGACCAAGATATCATTGATTATGCATTTACTTCCACCGGAGAGATTTATGTGTACGGGACTACTAGAGACGATGTCAATCTTGGACAAAATTGCTACTTATATCACAACTTATCATCTACCAGTACTCCTGTGGCACCGTTCGTAGCAAAGTTTTCTTCAAACCATACCTGTTTATGGGTCTCTTCAGTTGAAGGTCAGGATGCTACAATGCCACTTGTAACTTTCAGCCAAAGGCCAGAATATAGATGTTCTATCGCAGTTGATGACAATGATGGATTGATTATAACATCATACTTCAAATCGTTATATGGTTCAAGAACAGTTAGTTTTGGGGACTACGATGTTTATCCGACTACATCAATCAGTCATGAGGGATATATCTCAAAAATATCAGCAAATGGAACATGGGAATGGGTTACATCTCTAGGTCATACCTTAGGTCCATTTTCAATAGCGGTAGAATCTTCTGGCGACATAGTTGTTGCGTACTCAAACTACGGAAGTAATGATGGAATCCTATCAAAATTTAGCCCAGCAGGAAATTTAATTTCTTCAACTACATATGCATCAGAAGGTCTGTATTTCACATCCATTGCTATTGATGAAAATGATAACACATACTTGTCAGGTTATTGGAGCGGTAACACAAACATAGCTCAGTATTCCTTAACTGGTTCTCTTAGGCAATTTTTAGTTATGAAAATAAACAATTCTGGTTCAGTAGATTGGGTTCAGACACCTACATATTCACAGAGCACAAATTGGATATGGGATATAAAGTTAGATAACAACTCTGATGTAATTTTGATTGGAGATTATTACAGTGGAATAGAGATTGGAAATAATTCATTTTCAGGTACTGGTTCGACCAACGGATTCTTGGCCAAAATATCCAAAAATGGAGTTTGGGAATGGGCGAAAAACTTTGATTGCAGTTGCTATGTTAACCCAAGGAGTGTTTTAATCGACGGTTCAAACAACATCATAGTATCTGGATTCGCAGGTTCTGATATTGTTTCCTTTGGGGGTGGAATTTATTGGGGACCAACAGGGTCTAGTGATGACATATTTGTTACAAAGTTCGATAGAAACGGTACTTCGTCTTGGACTCGGTCTGCCGGAGGTTCAAATCATGAATCTGTGGTAGCAATGGAGTTAGACTCATCTGGTAAATTGCATTTATCTGGTACATTTGAATCACAATCAATCACCTTCGGAAACAATTTAATCAATCAAGGTTCAAGATCGATTTATATCTCGATAATGACCATAGACTCTGACAATGATGAAATCCCAAATTCATTGGACTTCGATGATGACAATGACCTAGTTGTAGATGTTCTAGATTATTGTTCTCTATCAATAACTTACTTCATATCCAACTCAATTAATGACCATGATTCTGATGGCTGCCATGATGATATTGAAGATGATGATGATGATAATGACCAATTAAACGACACATTGGATAATTGTCCTAAAGGTATGACAGGCTGGATTAGAACCAGTACTTCTGATTTAGATGGTGACGGTTGTATGGACGCATTGGAAGATTATGATGATGACAATGATGGCTTCGAAGATTACGAGGATTATTGCTCAAGAATCCCAGGTAACTCTACAATGGAGTTCGAGAAAGGCTGCCCTGATTCTGACGGAGATGGCCGCCCAGACATTCTTGACCCATTCAAGTATGACCCCACAGAATGGCAAGATACTGATGGAGATTTGGTTGGAGATAACTCGGATGCGTTCTATCTAGACGCCACACAGTGGTCCGACACAGATGGTGACACCTATGGTGACGAAGAGTTTGGTAATGCTGGAGATTCATGCCCTACTGTCTTTGGCACATCTACAATCGATAGATATGGCTGCTTAGATACTGACGGAGATGGCTGGTCAGATGAAGGGGATGACTTCCCTAATGACCCGACTGAATACCTAGACACTGATGGAGATGGAGTTTCTGATGAACTAGATGCATTTCCATTCGACCCAACTCAGCAAAACGATAGTGATGGTGATGGATATGGAGACAACCCACTAGGAAACTTAGGAGATTCATACCCTGATGATCCTAACAGGCACGCTGATTCTGACCGTGATGGTATTGATGATGATAGTGACGCATTTCCTTACGACCCTACTCAAGCCGAGGATAAGGATGGAGATGGAATGGGCGACAACCCAATGGGTATTGGAGCTGACAAATTCCCTAACGACCCTACTCAATGGGGAGATATTGATGGTGACGGATATGGGGACAACCCAAGCGGAACAAATCCTGATGCTTTTCGTAATGATGCCACACAGTGGTCAGATGCAGATGGTGATGGTTACGGAGATAATCCTGCAGGAAGAATGTATGACATGTTTCCCAGCAATCCCACTCAGTGGATTGATGAAGACGGTGATGGACTAGGAGATAACCAAAATGGAACAGATGCTGACCCATATCTGAACGATTTCGATAATGATGGATATAACGATACTATCGATATCTTACCTCGTCTAGCCTCCCCGGGCGACTTAGATGCAGATGGATGTATGGATGAGGTTGATGCGTTCAAGGACAATGCACAGGAATGCTTGGACACTGATGGAGATGGTATTGGAGATAATTCAGATGCTGATGACGATAATGATCTAGTAACTGATGCGGATGAGATTCGTTCTGGAACTGACCCACTAGATCCTAATGATACACCGATAGATAGTTTCGAAGTCCAAATTGGAGAAATAGGACTAGGTGCATGGGATTTAATCGGAATATTCGGAGGGCTACCAATATTTGGATGGATTCTATTTGGCTTTGTAACACGTAATGGAAGATGCGCACGCTATGAAGAAGAATTAGAGAATGCCAAATCAAGAGATGAATTAGAGCAAGTCGCTCTAAAGTGGGAATATAGCCTGATGCTGCGCCTACTTGGGCCTCACCAAGGTATTCGATTAGAAAGAATCAGAGCAGAGTTAGATGATAATTTTCAAGATGCTGAAAACATGATGACTGAGGGGTTTGCTCCGATTACTGATGTAGATCAAACGCCACTTTTTGAACCAGAACAGAAATTGTTACCCGAGATAGGAGCAGCGCCCCCAATAGATGCTATAGCAGACCAAATCGATGAGAATGGATACTCGTGGCTAATGCATGACGGTAAGCAATGGTATCGAACAAATAGTGAATCAAACTGGTTCGAATTTGAAAGTTAAAATGCCCCCGGCGGTGGCGGTAAAGTAGGCGCAGAAGGAACTGCAGAATACTGGTTATTCATTGATTGATAGCGAGGGTCTACGAATGCAGATTGTTGACTTTTAGGAGGCCTCTTACCACCGAATAACAATACTGCAAGTAAAATCACAATAATTGCACCAACACCAATGTAGGCTAGCTGATTAACAGACATCTGGAATTCAGATGCTGATTCAGTTTCATCTTCTTCAGCGCTGACTGGCTCTGGAGGATGCCAAACTTCATAGGAAATATACCAAGTGAAATAGATATCTTGTTTACCATCTGAAATTACAGCACTAACAATCCATGGGCCAATAAATCCTGTATGGTTACATAGAATTAGACCTAATTCGGCTGTTTGGTTACCATCACAAGTCCAAGCGGGTTCAAACAAATCTTTTCCTGTTGAAATCTCAGTACTATTTCTGAGCCATGTAATTGACAAATTCAAGTTGTCTATTTCTTGTTGATTCAAGTCTATGCTTATCGATAACTCGAGATTATCTGATGTAGCATTAAGCAAGACATTGAACTCTTCTGGAGTACTAGTCAAGTAATCTAAACGGTCTACCAATTCATCGATTTCTTCATCACAATCATCATCTATTCCATTCCAAAACTCATCTTGATTTGGATTAATCAAAGGGTTTGAATCATCACATTCTTCGAACCAACGGAAACCATCAGAATCATTATCCAAATCTGGAACTAGTGGATCGGTAAGAGTTTGGAGAACTTCCTCTCCATCCTCTAAACCATCGCCATCAGAATCTTTGTCCATCGGGTTAGTTGAAAGATTATTGTACTCTGTACCATCGTTTAAACCATCAGCATCAGAATCTGGGTCAAATGGATTAGTTGTCATATTGTTAAATTCAAATAAATCCAATAATCCATCGCTATCTGAATCTTGACCGATGAAATCTTCATCCACTCCATCGCGACAATTATTGTCAATGCCATCAAGTGATTCAACAATATCAGGATTTATTGCAGAGTTATTGTCATCACAATCTTCGAACCAATACCAACCATCAAAATCTGAATCATTATCTTTGACTAATGGGTCTGTGAAGTAAATCAAAACTTCATCTCCATCGCTTAGAAGATCGCCATCTGTGTCAAAGTTTGACAAATTTGTACCATGTATGTGATATTCAGAATAATCAGATAAATTGTCAGAATCTTCATCTGTAGTATTGTATCCTTCATCCCACAAATTATCACAATCATCATCAATTCCATTTAGTATTTCCAGAGCGTAAGGATATACTTGATCATTAGAATCATTGCAGTCCTGGAACCAATAAAAGGAATCAGCATCAGCATCAGGATCTGCTACTAATGGGTCTGTGAAATAATTTAGAACTTCGAGACCATCAGTTAACCCATCACCGTCTGTATCATTATCGAATGGGTCGGTATTGTTGATATTTATTTCAACACCATCGCTTAAGAAATCATCATCAGTATCAGCATCGGTAGCATTCGTCCCTGTTGTGAAAACCTCAACATAATCACTTAAGCCATCGTAATCAGTATCTGGATTGTCAGGATTTGTCCCGTATACATCGGTTTCATTTGAATCGGTTATTCCATCACCATCACTGTCTAAATCAACCTCTGTACCATGAATAATCAGCTCCCAATGATTCCATGTACCTACATCTTGGTTGCCGTCATCATATACTTCCAAAGTCCAAGTGCCTGCTGATACTTCCCCCCAATGCTGTACACTACTGAATAACCACTCATTGTAGTCATCACCACTATCTCGATTTGCAAAGTAATTTACTAATTCCGATTCGGTTCCATCTGGTGAGATTAAAGTTACATCTAAATCGCTACGATATGTATGATCAGCATCAAAAATGACTTCCACTGACTCAACAATTAGGGACTCTGCAACCACATGTGAAGAGACCACAGGAGTGCTAGGAGCGTTGTCAGGGATAGATTGCGAGACAGTAATTTGCCCACTACTAATATTTACTTCAGGGCCGAGTTGAGTCCATGTCTTTGATAGATTTACAGCGAGACCTGCATCGATTACTCCAAAACCATACTTGTGATTAAAATCGAAGCCTGCACCATTGGTATTCCAACCCGAATCATTAGGATCATTGGTTCTAGCACTCTCAACAAGAATCTGCTGAACATCTCTCCAGGTCAAATTGGAATTAGCTTCTAGCATCAATGCAATTATGCCTGAAACCAATGGGGTCGCACTTGATGTTCCTCCGAAACTACTGGTGTAATCACCACTAGTGTAACCGCTATTTCCTTCCAAATCAGTAGTAGTAATTCCGACCCCATTTCCATCAGAGGAAGGTGAAGAAATCAGAACGTTTGCACCGGGTTCACCATAGTTAGTCTGTTCACCATCATTACCAACTGCGGTAACTGATATAGTGAATCTACTATTTGCATATGCATCTAGATTTGAATCATCATCATTCCCTAAACCATTGCCTGCAGCCCATGTAATGATATTACCAAGACCGTTTCTTCCATTGTAGGCATCGTCTTCAAATGCTGCTAAAATCAATGGCCCAGCAGTCCCAAGGATATCTCCATCATCTGATGGGCCCCAACTATTGCTGTAAATATCGATGTCATTATTCAGATGAGATAACGTGTTTGCTTCATCACTGTCCGAATTCCCGCAGGCGATTAACATCAATCCAGCCAAAGAAGCATCGGGAGCAGAACCACTGACTCCCAAGCCATTATTTCCAGTAGCAGCAGCAACACCTGCTGCTGCAGTTCCATGTGCATCCCAATTGCTTGGCGTTGGATCACCGTCATAATTGCAATAATCATAATCTAATGAAGATTCATAATTAGTGGAGAGATCTGCATGATCCCATTCAAGGCCATCATCAACAATTCCGATTACAATACCTGTGCCACGGACATCATTCCAAGCTCCTGTAATGTTTACATCTTCACCTGAAACTCCGTTTTCTTGTCCGGTATTTTGTAAATGCCATTGATCGGTAAAATATGAATCATTAGGGATCCATTTTGGAGTCATTTGTCTTTTAACCAACGGATAGGCAACTTCTATTTCTCCGCTATCTTGTAGATTAGAAAAATACTGTAATGAATCACTTGGGTCTACTTCAACATACCAAGTATTTGCAAGGATTCCTGTTGCTTCGCCAATTGGATTAGAACTAACAACCACCCATTTGGAAGTACTTTCCAGTTCTGATTCTGAATATTGTGAGAGGTCACTTACTCGGGCAAATGCGGCTCTAATAGCTGGCGAAAATGAATAAGTCAAAGGAGCATCTTCTGGATTCTCGCTCAATGTTGCACCAGCAAATTTTGGGGCGACATTTTGAGCAGAAGCGATTGGAGTCATACTGCTCAATATCATGACTAGTATTAGGCAACAACTTCTCACAGATAACTGAGAAGCAGTAGGCGTATTATTCATACGGCCATAACCAACCATGAATCTAGTTGCTCAATGAAGTATATCAAACCATGTTTAACTTGAAACATAGATTATCCTAACAATTCAGTTTCTATTGTGAGTATTCCGAGATTTTCTCTTGTTATCTCCGCCACGTCCTCTACTGCGACCTGGCCCTTTTGGTGGGCGATTATTTCTATTGAAACGAGGTTTTCCTCCGCCGCCTGATCTTCCTCGGCCACCATCACGACCACCTTCTGATCGGCCACGTCCACCATCACGGCCTCTTGCTTCACCATCGCGATTTCCACTACGTCCTCCGCCACGGCCTCCGCCACGGCCTCCTCCACGGCCTCCGCCTGAGTTCGAATCTTTGGACCAACTTCGCCTACCATAGTGCCTTCCGTCACTCCTTCCGTCACGCCTATCATTTGAGCGACCTCGTCGATCTTTTCTGCCACCTGAATTTCTTCCACCACGCCTTGGAGCTGAAATGTGTGAAATGTCTTCATGTTGGATTACGTCTTTGAATTCAGGAGTTGAAAACTTAATTTTGAGACCTACTTCCTTCTGAATTCTTGACCACTTGCCTTTCTGTGGATTCTGAACTAGACTGATTACATTGCCTGAACCTCCAGCGCGAGCTGTACGGCCTGAGCGGTGTTTGAACGCCTTCCCATTCTCAGGAGGATCAAAATGAACTACGCAGTGTACTCCTTTGATGTCTAGGCCGCGTGCAGCAACATCTGTTGCTACAATCGCATGAGTTCTGCCTTCACCGAATTCCTCAACAGCCTGGGAGCGCTTTCTTTGAGGCATACCTCCATGAATGCTAGTGACTCTCAATCCTTCTTCTTCCAATTCATCCGCAACTCTATCTACGCCAGCTCTAGTTCTACAAAATACGAAACCTCTGCCGGATTTACGAATAACTTCAGAAGTAATTCTACTCTTCATTGAATTAGGCATTAACCAGAAGTGATGATTCATTTCTGTGACTGAAACTTCCTCAGGACCAATTTCTATAATTTGAGGTTCGGTTTGATATTTATCTCTAATTTCTGCAACATCATCATCCAATGTTGCACTAAACATGATTGTTTGACGTTCAGGAGAACATTCCTCGAGAATTTGACAAACATCATCTGTGAATCCCATATCTGCCATTCTATCTGCTTCATCGAGAATTACTATTTCGACTTCATCAAGGAATACATTTTCTCTATCGATTAAATCTAGAAGACGGCCAGGGCAAGCTACCACTACGTCCACGCCTTTGTCCAAGCGACGAATTTGTTTGGTGTAAGAGACACCACCGTAAATCGACATAACTTTCAGGTTTAATCCCCAAGCGATTGGGTCAAGAACTCCATGTATTTGTTCAGCCAATTCTCTAGTTGGAGTTAGAATCAATGCTTTAGGGAGACTAGGTTCTCCACGCCCCACCCTTTCTAACATTGGAATTCCAAAGGCAAGTGTCTTTCCACTTCCGGTTGGAGCACGGCAACATACATCCCTTCCCAACATCATATCTGGGATAGTTTCTCTTTGAACTTCAAAGGGCTCGTCAAAACCTGCTCGTTTCAACTCATGACACATCTGAGCACTTATGCCTAAATCTGCAAATCGCACCTTCATTGCCATTCCTCCAAACCGTGGCCGTCTGCCAACCCTATTTAGCATGGTCAGTTGAATCAGTCCCAATCGAAGGTACTGGGAGCCTCTAGCGGTTTTTCGGGAGGTATTTCTTCGTGCGGCGGCAAGTCAGGATTTCTTGACCTTTTGAACAAGAATATACCTGCAATTACAATTCCGGTTATCACAAACAAACTAGTCAATACCCCAAACCAGGACTCAAGGCTAGGATTATTTGGGAATGCGTCGACTGAATCTGCAACACCATCGCCGTCACTGTCCCTTTTCTTTCGTGGGTCGTCCGGCCACAAATCGGAGTTGTCTCCAACTCCATCTCCATCTCTGTCCGAGGTTTCTGAAGAATCATAAGGATCAAAATCAGAATTGTCTCCAACACCATCATAATCGCTGTCTGCCCATTCAAGAGGATTATTCGGCCATGGATCAGAATTATCTCCAACACCATCTAAATCTGAATCTATGCATTCGGTTGAGTCTGTTGGGAAAGCATCTGTATTATCGCCACAGCCATCCAAATCTGTATCATTCCATTCACTGTCATTATTGGGGAATGCATCACTATTGTCGCCATAACCATCCAGATCAGTATCCAACCATTCATCTGGATCATCTGGGAATTGGTCATTATTATCTCCATAACCATCTGAATCTGAATCAACCCAATCTCCTGAATCATCAGGGAACTGATCTATATCGTCAGCGAAACCATCAGAATCCCTATCTGGACACCCTTTGGGGAAAAAGGAGGTGCCTGATACCAAAGGACAATCATCAGAATTATCTCCATACCCATCACCATCACTATCATCCCATTCTGTTGGATCATCAGGGAAAGCATCAGAATTGTCACCAACCTCATCATAATCAGAATCTAACCATTCACTAGAATCGTATGGGAAGGCATCGCTATTATCTCCATAACCATCTTCATCACTATCTTTCCATTCACTTGGATCCAGAGGGAATGCGTCTTCAGCATCCCACACATTGTCATCATCACTATCAACATCAAACGGATCGCTTCCGGCCTCAGATTCATCTTCATCTGAAAATCCATCATTATCATCATCTAAATCTTCATCATCGTGACATCCATCTTGATCATAATCGAAGTCATGGACTCCAATTTGGCCACGTACACATGAATCTTCAGAATCTAAGATGCCATCATTATCGTCATCATCATCAACCAAATCAATGCATCCATCAGAGTCATGGTCGTTTCCAGATACGTCCGCAGGACAAGGGTCTATATCATCAGTCAGACCATCTCCGTCAGTATCCTTTTGGTAGTCTGCACATCCATTTTCATCTACTGTGAATCCCTCTAAAGTTTCGAAGCAATCATCATCCGAATTATTTACCCCATCTGTATCCTCATCTTGTTGATTCCAATCGCATCCTTCTTCATCTACAGTCGAAAAATCATTAGTCCATTCACATTGATCTAATTGGTCAATAATTCCATCTCCATCCACATCAGGATCACCAATATTCATGACTGCAAAATTTCCAATTATCTCATGCATAGTTGCTGTCGGATGAGCTTTGTCGAAAAAGAGATACTCTTCTACATTGGATACCACATTTGCACCTGAACCACATATTGGAAGAGGAACTAATCCGATTGAAGTCCCTCCTGTGCAAGCTTGATCTTGAGTATTTGTTATCCCAACATGATCTGCGTTATTCACAATTTGATGAAATATTGTCCATGCATCAATTAAGGTGATATCCAGATTCATAGTGCTAGACAAATTGTTAATCTCTTGAGATAACTTACTATTGTAAGTAACAATATCGCTAGCCATTGTTGCTTGTTGTTGAGCTGTTCGGCCTGCTCCTTCCGGTGTTAGTTCAAGTGGTGGCAAGTTGGCAACTACGAACCTGCTAGCTCCCGCTAATGCTAGAGTTTCAATATGCGAAGCCATATTTTGGCTAATCACATCAGGATTTCCAGTGCCATACAGGAAATCATTTCCTCCAGCCCAAATGAAAACAACATCTGAGCTAGAGAAACTTGACTGAACATTCGCAAGATAACTATTGATTTGGGCTCCAGTATTGGGCAGGATTACATATGAATATCCTTGACCGGTTTGTGAACCTCCAAATGCTCTGTTATCTCCTGCAGAAATACCATTCCCAAAAGAAGTACTAAGGCCATAATCATCTGACACGTGCTCAATCCATACAGGTCCGTTTGAGAAACGGCCTTCCCAATAAGGTGGTGAAGAAAATACCAATGAAACAGCAGCACTAGAGTTGCCATTACCCATATCCGACAATGAATCACCGAATACTATCAAATTCGAAGCCGATTCAAGAAGTGAGTTTCTCAGGACAGTGAATGGTTGATTATCAGTTGCAGTTGATGAATCTAAAATCACTTCAACGGACAAATCATGGAATGTACCACCTCGGTAAAATTGACTTAAACTCAATTGTATGATATGAGTTGAACCTCCCATCTGGAACAATTCGGTTCCATTAACAATTAGTGCATTCTCATCACTCAATTCCCAATTCAAGATGATGTCTCTGTTGAATGGCGCTCCAGAAACATAAATTTCAGCTTGTACTGAATCTGAAGAAGTCCATATGCTCTCATTCATCACAATTTCAGTATTTAAGGCTCTACCAGATGTTGCCTCTGAACTAATTGGAATTATCGAAAATAGCAGAATCATCACCAACGCCATGACCCGCATGTAAATTCGATTATGCCCACACTAAATAGCACCATCCATCGGTTTTTGATGAACAGTGTTCAAAGAAGTCAATAAATGATTGAACAGTGGAAGAATTATGGCGAGAGCGGTAGTAGGTGGAGGATGCTTCTGGTGCGTCGAAGGCGCTTACAAGGAGATGAAAGGTATTGAATCAGCATTACCTGCTTATGCTGGTGGTCACGATCCTAATCCAAATTACAATTCAGTTTGTTCAGGAGTTACCGGTCATGCAGAAGTTGTTGAAATCATATTTGATGAATCAATTATCTCCTATGAGACAATATTAGAAGTATTCTTCACAGTTCACGACCCAACTCAATTGAATAGACAAGGGAATGATATTGGAACCCAATATCGTTCGGTTATCTACTACATAGGAGATGAGCAGAAATTAATCGCTGACAAAGTTCGAGATGATTTCCAACAATACTTTGATGATGAAATTGTAACTGAAATCGATGAATTATCAAATTACCATGAGGCTGAGAAATATCATCACAATTATTTCCAATTGAATCCAGGAAATGGTTACTGTCAGATGGTAGTGGCGCCTAAATTGGCGAAAGTTCGCAGTAAATTGTCGCACTTGTATTGATGGGCATTATTTTGAGCCGTAACCCTTCGGGGTGAATATGGTGAACAATATTGTCGCACCCCCTACCCCCGTAAATGAACCAATTCTAGGTTACCTTCCTGGCAGCGAAGAACGCAAGTTATTGCGAGAAGAATTGGATAGACAGGAAACTGAAGTATTAGAAATTCCATGCATAATCAACGGTGAAGAAGTATTCACTGGAGATATCGTTGAGCAAGTAATGCCTCATGACCATAGTCATGTTATTGCCAGAGTACATATGGCTGGTAAAGAAGAAGTAAATGCAGCAATTCAATCCGCACTTGATGCTCATACCATGTGGTCAAATATGCCATGGGAAGCCCGATGTGCAATTTTTCTAAAGGCAAGTGAATTACTAGCCGGTCCAAGAAGGGCAGAAATCAATGCATCTACTATGCTCAATCAATCCAAAACCTGCCATCAAGCAGAAATCGATTCTGCTTGTGAGCTAATCGACTTTTGGAGATTCAATAGCGATTATTGCCGCCAAATCTACGAAGATCTACAACCACCAGTATCTCCTTCAAGTATGTGGAATTCAAGTGAAGTTCGTCCTCTAGAAGGTTTCGTGTTTAGTGTAACTCCGTTTAATTTCAGTAGTATTGCTGCAAACCTTCCATCTAGTGCAGCAATTATGGGCAATACAGGAGTTTGGAAGCCATCAAGGAACTCCTATGTCTCGAATTATAGATTAATGAAACTAATGATGGATGCTGGTTTACCACCAGGTGTAATCAATTTCATTCCAGGAAAGGCAAGTCTTGTTGGCGATATTTGTATGACTCATCCGGAATTAGCAGGTGTACACTTCACAGGTTCTACAGCTGTATTCAGAAAGATGTGGAAAGATATCGCAAACAATCTTGAGAATTTGAAATCATACCCTCGTATCGTTGGAGAAACCGGTGGGAAGGATTTCATCGTAGCGCACCCAGATTGTGATCAAAGAGCACTTACCGTTGCTCTTCTAAGAGGCGCATTTGAATTCCAAGGACAAAAATGCAGTGCTGCGAGTAGGGCTTACATCCCAGAAAGCGTTTGGGATTCTATTAAAGAAGAATACTGTAATGAAGTTTCTAAGATTACCATGGGCGACCCAAGAGATTTCTCAAACTTCATGTCTGCAGTTATCGACAGAAAATCTTTCGACAATATTGTTGGATATATCGAGCGTGCAAAGGAAGATTCAGGTTGTGAAATCGTAACTGGCGGAAATTACGATGACTCCAAGGGATACTTCATTGAACCTACTACCATAATTTGTAAGGATTCGAGATACGAAAGCATGTCTGAAGAAATATTCGGACCTGTTTTATCGATTCACATTTATCCTGATGATGATTTTGAAAGAATTTTGGAAGTCTGCGATTCTACTTCAGAATACGCACTTACTGGTTCGATTTTTGCTAAAGACAGAAGACATATTGAAACCGCATTGGCTGCACTTAGATTTAGTGCAGGCAATTTCTACATCAACGACAAGCCTACTGGCGCAGTTGTAGG
>QQSA01000021.1:0-15871 GCA_003602535.1 Candidatus Poseidoniales archaeon | reverse complement strand
TCACCATTGAATCTATTGAGATGGGTCAGTCCTCGCTCCATTAAGGAAACATTTGCTCCTCCTCACAGTTGGACTTACGGATTTTTGAATTGATTTGGCAATCTGCCTTTTGATTCTAAGGCGTCTCTAACTTTAGGAGTTAGGAGTTGTACGTTTCGATTCTTTGCTATCAAAGAAAGTAAAAACCATCCTATTGATAGAATAGGAGTAGATATCAAAATGGTTACCGCAAGCCAAATCCAAATGTTATCACTTGAAGAATCCCATGTCAGAATGCCAACTGTTACAAGAGTTAATATCAACAACAATCTAGATGCCTCACTTGGAGTAGACCAACCCCTGTGATCCATACGAGGTGCAAACAGGCGATCAATCCAGGACATGTCTCTAATTTCGATCATCACCTTTTGAATGACTGTTTATTGCAACCGGATGGTTAATCTCCAGATGATAGCAGGAACAACCCCTGCGATGATGAGCGCACTTGAGCGGACTGCTGTTTCAGTGACGAGTGATGGGCGAACTGAGCGGGGACCTATTTTATCACAACCTTGGAGTAGTGAAACCTTTGTGCCACTGATATGCAGGGTGCTATTGCTCCGCTTACTCCTCCTCCGAGAGGAATTGCTTTAGCGAGCAAATCAACACCTTGGAGTGTAATATGGAGTATGCTAGGAATAGTTGTTTTACTCTACATAATCACTCAAGTTGTCGTATTAGCATTGTTTGGAATATTTGAAGCTGAAGCATCTTTAACGATCTGTTCGATTATATTTTTAGTCCCACTTTTACTATTATTTACATTTGTAAGGAGGCCGAAATTAACTCATCTCATAATGGCAACTCCTGATATAACATCTGCAACAAATCAACATCAAATTACTAATTCTAGAGTACTAAGCACTCCAATTCCAACGAAGTTCTCTCACCACTTAGTTAGAGATTCTCCACCGTTGGAAATGCCGCCTACTTCTACACTTTGGACTGTTTTTGGAATCACTGTGATAACTGCCTTCCTAGGCCTACTACCAGTTATGCTTAGCAATAATCCAATTTGGATGTTTATAGCAGTTCTTATTGGAGTTCCTGCTTGGCTTTTGGGCTTCTCATTACCAGTTCATGCATGGTGGGCTTTTTCGACTAGACATTTCCAACTAATGACTAGCAAAAGAGACGGAGAACAAATGCTAATCGCTGGAATGTTGTCCACAATTCCTGCAATTGTAATCAACTCCTTACTATTCCCACTGATGCTAATAACGATTGGTATTGAATCAATGGAACCTGGCTCGATTGGAGAGTTTCTAATTCTTGCAGTTAGTGCTCCTTTTGGAGAAGAATTATGCAAGGCAGCATTTGTATTAAGTTTGTATAAACTGATTGATTCACCAAAGCGTGGTTTCCAAATTGGTTTCTCAGTAGGACTTGGTTTCGCATTATTGGAAAATCTTCAATACATCATGATTTCTTTAGGTGGCGGAGAATATGCTGCATTTTCGTATTCAATAACAACAATCGTTAGAGGAATCGGTTCGATACCTGGTCACGCGTTTTGGACTGGTTTGTCAGGAGTATCAATTGGATGGTATCTATGTACCAAGTATGGTATGAATTCAAATCAAATTGAAAAAGATGATACAAAATGGGTGGTTTTTGATGGAAGTACTGGGCAAGTAATTGATTCTGAAAGAGAGATTTCACCACTCGGCCAAACAGTCAAAGGATGGCTGTATAAACCGGCAGACAAAGTATGGAGATTACCTCGATCTCCAATTATAGGAATATCTCTAGCAATAATCGGCCACTCATTTTGGAATGGCAGTAGTTGGCTAATAGGTTGGTTATTCAAGGATGATGATATTCTCATTCAATTGTTGGCGAATTTAGGTTGGATTGTTGTCATGATTGCAAGTCTCTGGTACATAGGAAGAAATATCTTAGCAGCAGTAATGCATCTGCCATCATAATTTTAGAATAGAACCAAGTTTTCTTCTGATTTATCTAAGGGGCAAGTTATAGACGGTGATTCTCGTGGGCAGTAAAGGGGCAGGCTCATGATTGACATCATGCAACCAGGTTTGACCGAGGGTAACCTCATTGTCACTTTTGGAATTGTAGGTGCCCTAATTCTCATTTCTGAAAAATATCGAGTGCTAGATCGTTTAGGGGTATATGCCGCTGCTGCACTAGGAATAGTGGTTGGAGGCCTTGGTCATTGGACATGGTTGGTAATTCTACTTGGTTTCCTAGGAACATCACATAAAGCGACAAAATGGAGATTTGAAGAAAAATCTGCTAAGGGATTATCAGAATCAAGCGATGGTCACAGAAGTTGGGGGAATGTCGTTGCAAATGGAGGACTCCCCGGATTAGTAGCAATTATATCTTGGATTTTGGGAGACCATGAAAATGGACTATGGATATTCTCTGCTTCAGTAGCAGTCGCTGCTGCAGATACCTTTGCATCGGAAATAGGATGTTTAGATGACAGAGTAAGAATGATTACGACAATGAAAAAATGCGAACCGGGATTGAATGGAGGTTTCTCTCCAAATGGTCAACTAGCAGCACTTATCGGTTCATCGATTATTGCAATACTAGCATTATTATCTGATCAAAATATCGAATTAGCCACATTAGTTGCAGTAATAGGCTGGCTTGGTTGTCAAGTCGACAGCATTTTAGGAGCTGTTCTTGAAAATCGTGGACTGATGACAAAAGGTACAGTCAATGCTGCTGCGATTACATCTGGAATTATTGCGATGTGGATATGCTTGGGAAGCCCACATCTATGATGTGGTTTCTTCAACTCCTAGTGCTTGGGGTCAAACATGCAGAGGAGGTGGATTGCTCTAATTGCGCTATTGTGCATTGTAATTCCACCAACTGGACCCATATTGTCGGATATTGCTTCTGCTGAGGAATCCTACGAAGCAGGATATGTAGAATGGGAAGGAAAAAATGTTCACAATATATATCTCAGCGGCCCATATGAGGAAGTTGGACTAACTCGTGATTACCAAGGTAAATCAATGGGTAATGCTGTGATTCGAAGCGGTGTTGATGCAACGATTGGTCCAATAGAAATGCCACCATTAGAAATGGGCATCAATGGAGTTTTCAACATTTCAACATATATCGCTTCATTCGTTCAAGGTGGACCTGGGGCAATCACTCTACAATGCAGGCCTGCTGGATCGATTAATCCATACCCGGTAACGATTGAGACCCAAGTCAAAATTGGTAATTTCACATATTTTGGTAGTGTTACTGATTACGTGTATGAATCATCTGCAGAAGCTCACAACCTATCAACAGAGGTTATGATGGCAAACATTTCTGCTCAAGAAGGCGAAATTATCACTTACACTATGACTGCATCAACTCAATGCCCCCACAGCATAAATCTGGAATGGGGCGGTACACAACAATTCAGTGGAGGAATCATACTCAGAGGAGAGTTATTCACGCCTGAGATAGAAATAACCGTTGATGATGCCCATCTTGCTCACATACAATTTATTGCGACTTTACCTTGGGGATTCGATGATTTAGATGACGGATATACTTCAATGAATATCTATGGCCCGGTTCCTTCCGATCAGAAGAAAGTATTTGACAAAGAGAAAAGGGTCCAAGCATTCCCACCAGGAAGCCTAACAATTCCAAGAACTGACGACTTAGGCAGGATGTCTAGAGTCTATACTGGAGTTAATGAATTACCATCTGGAGACAATGTTCTAATGATTTGTCTCAAAACTATAGATAGCCAGAATTTGAATGATAAATGCGATCATGAAGGCCTGGTTAGATTCAATGTTGAAGAAGATGAAGAAACTATGGCTAGTGCTTTCCTCTGGCTTTCAATATCAGGTTTTATTGCAGTTATTGGATATATGTTCTCACTGTTTAGAAAGGGAACTATGTTACCATTACCATTGATTGGTGCATTAATTTTGATGGCAATTTTGATGATACCTCTTGCTAGCGACATACCAGATCTTGGAGGTGAAACGAATATCACTGATGATGCAAGGGCACCGTCATTCATTCTTCATCAAAATGAAAATGGCTCTTCTGTTTCTCTTGACGAATTATTAGATGGGCATGATGCGGTAATCATTGGAATCACACTACCTGCATCAAGCAATGCTATCGATCAATCCAAACAAATCGAGAATGCCTTAAATCGTTTAGAAGGTAGAGCAAGTGCTGTACAAATTGTTACTGGAGAGAATGTAAGGATGGATGATTTGGATAAAATCTCAAACCTATCTACCACAGACTGGCCAGTTTTAATCGATGATGGCCAGAGTAGATTTGCCAAAAGAATGCCACTGGGTGCTTCTGATTCAATAGTAATTATTGATTCATCAGGGCATGTTACATACTCCAAAGAAGGTTCTGCTAGTGCAGAAGATATGACTGAAGCCATCGAAGAGATCAGTACTGGAGGAGAACAATCGGTGTTTGACTCGTTCGGATTATTATGGGGCCCAGGGTTGGCAATGCTACTGGTAGCACTTCCAAGGAAATCGTATGAGACTCCAGAAGAAGCAGTATTCCCTGGTTCACATTGGGGAAGTATTGCAATAGTAGGAGGATTGGGATTCTTCATGGTTAATCTAACATCATTATTGCTTCCACTTCTATCATTTGATAATGATTTTCGCACTTGGGTAGACATCGCTTTGATGGTTTGGTTTGTTTCAGCTGCAATTAGAGCAGCGATTAGAGGAACTCCTTGGGAAGTTCGGTTCTTATCTAAGAGGGTCCACAATTTATTCTCAAAGGAATTCCGTAAGTGGAAAGAAATTGAAGATGTAGAAAGGGATTTATTGATCGGATTTTGGATGGGGTGGTTCATCTGGCTAGCATTCCCTGCATTACTTTCACAAGGCGTTACTGCTGTAATATTGACAGGAGGTTGGGGTTACTTGTTTGGACCGCTAATATTGATTGCCCACATTTTGGCAGCAGGTATTCTAACACTAATTATCAGATTGGTTGCATCTTGGGGAGGACCATTATCACGTGCATTTGGTTCGTTTGGTTCAGGACCTTTCTCCCAAGCATTAGGATGGGCCCTAGTTCCAATTTCATTATGGGCACTAGCTAATTCCATTATTCACGCACAAAATATTGGATTAATTTGAGTGTTAAACATGCCCAGAGAGAGGACTAGATGTTTTTCCCTAACTTCTAATCAAGATACAAAATCCTCGATCCCAATAATGTCTTTTTTATTTTTCATCGGGAAGTGGTATCTTGAGTGAGAGAGATTTTCTATTGCTAGATGGAGATTGTGGACTTTGTCATCGGTTAGCAACTTTCATCGACAAACGATTAGCCAAAGGGAGAGATTTAGCATACAGGCCAATTGCTTCAGAAGATGCGCAAACTCTGATTGCAACTTTTCCTCAGAAACAACAAGATGCAGATTCAGTTTATTTATTTCGAAACGGCAAGTCATACATTCGTTCAGCAGCAGCAATTCGATGCGTATTATACATGAAATGGTATTATTCAATGTGGTACCCAATACTTTGGATTATTCCACTTCCAATACGCGACATTGGTTACAGAATAATTGCAAAATACCGTCACAAATTTTTCAAAAAAACAGATAGTTGCTTATTCAGAATTGATTGATTAAATAATCAATTCAAAACAATATGATAAGTATGATGTGTATGATGAGATAACATGAGGCCGGTACTGCTAACTGCAATCTTGCTGTTTGTTGTTGCCTGCCCGTTAGTATCTGCGAATAATGAAAGCTCAGAAACAATAATCACAGTAGATAGTACTAATTTACGCTTCAGTCCATCGACCGTCACCATAGAAGAAGGCGATGCTGTTAGGTTTTTTTGGGATGGACAGTTACTACCGCACAATGCAGTAGAGGAGAACGAAACATTTGATTCAGGAGATACAAAAACTGATGAAGATTACACATTTGTCTTCGTACATGGCCTCAATGGTACTTTTGAGTATTATTGTGAACCTCACAGAAACTTAGGCATGGTGGGCCAGATAATCGTTAACCCTGTTAATACAACCGAAAATAATAGTTCATCTGAAGGTCCTGAAAGGATGGACACTGGATCATTCATGCCTTTCATATCAGCACATGCAATATCTGTTTCTATAATGCTAGCAGCACTGATTAAAACAAGAAGATCAGATGATTTCACTGGCCTCTAGAACAGGCCTTTTCAAGCTAGGTGAAAAGTCAACTAATTTCACCCACATCTTGAGATGATCACCTTCTTTCATGGATAGAATCTTTTCATCCAATGATACTGGAACCTTCACAACTCCAACATATGGTCCACCATCTATCAATCCATGGACAGATTGACCACCTCGGTATTTTGGTTCACCTAAGAGAGTCCTTTCCATTGAATTGATCTTAACATTGATCAAGTATTCACTCTCTTGTTTCTCCATCAATTGACGGCGTTCGCTAGAGAAGCGAAGACTTTCCATTTCCACAATCAATTCTTCAAACTCTGTGTCTATTTCTTCAGTTAAATCAGAGCCTCCTTCTTCGATGGCCAAAGTTTCATCCGAGACTATCTGATTTTCTTCAGCACCGTCTTCTTCAACAATTTCAACTTCGGACTCTAATTCGATATTATCGTCAATTTCATCCATTACAGAATCGATATCCTCATCCGAAATATCTTCATTTTCGGAAACAATTGAATCATCAATTTCTTCTTGGATTTCTTCTTCAATTTCCTCTTCTAATTCAAAGCCTAACTTTGTCCACAAATTATTGAGTTCTGAGATATCAAGAGTACCATCATTGTTTAAGTCAAAATCCTTTATTGCATCTTTTACGATAAATACGGGCACTGACATTCCTGTTGCTGCTGTTAATGCACCAGATATTTCGACAGGGTCTAGTTTTCCATCTTTGTTGAAATCACCGATTTCAATTAATTTATCAGGAGTCAAATTCTTGTCACGTATTTGCTTAGAAAGTTGGTCTAGAATTATGTTATTTGCAACCTCTGTAGCATTTTGTCCATCAGCATGTGTAGGTAAACTTGCATTCAATTTGTACTTTCCTTGTTCGATATTTTGTTCTAATTTATCTCTAGCCTGATCTCTTAATTCATCAGCACGCTCAATCGCTCTTTGCCGACCTTTGTTTACAATGGCTGCAGCACCTAAGGCACCTACGCCACCAACAGCAGCTACAGCACCTAATTGCAAGCCTTTCTTGGCGAGATCTGAATTGTGTAAGGCCTCGATTTTTTGAGTCCTGGAACCACTATTTATCCCATAAGCTCCTGATACAATATCCAATTCAGAATCTTCTAACTCCTCTAACTTCTTCCCATCACGTACTTCTTTGATTACTCTTGACATAATCTGATTTGATTGATCGTTATATTGAGCAGCCCTGCCCTGAACTTGTTGCTGCTCTCCTTGAAGATTATTAGCAGTCCACTTCCACTCTCCAGTAGCATCCTGTTGTAGAACCATCTTTCCTTGGGCTGTACTTGTAGCTCCTCCTGCTGCTGAGGCAAGACCTCCCAAGACGAGACCGCATACACCTAATCCACAACAGGCAGATCCTAAATCCTCAGATATACCGAAAATCGAAGAGAATAAGCCAGTAAATATCAGAAAACCGCTAATCATTTGAATTGTGGTTTTGGAACTAACCCCTTCCGACATGAACCTTCGAAGATTAACGACCTCAATAATTTGTGGGCGTCATGGCCATTTAGGACGCGGCCAATCTTTAGGCTCCCCATAAGTCCAAGCTATTGTACAAAGAGCAGTCTCTATCTGTGAAATATCGGTGTATCCTCTCTCAATCTGAATTCTGAATAGCCAATCTTTCAATCTACCAAGTTTAATTCCAGGACTCAATCCAGTCTTCTCCATTAACCAATCTCCATCGATTAAACAACTTATTTCAGTTGGATATTGTAGTGATTTTACAATTAAGGAAGTATCTTCACCAATTGTTTCCCTTAAGTTAATATGTGTGCTAACTTCATCTCCAAGTTCGTTTCTATATATTCTTAAATCATGTTTTCCAGGTGTATTATGTATCAAAAAATGCAATTTATTACTACGGGTGATGACCTTTTTTGATGCTTTCAGCCTTCTTAGAATATCTTCAACTTCATTTGAATTAAGATTCGAAAGTAATAATGCAATTCTTGCTTCTAAATCATCAGGTAATTTAGCTACTAATTCAAACAGATCTACAGATAATGGATAACCAATGATTAGGGAAAGTATTCCATCTTCATTCATTCTAGACAGTACAACATCTGCATTCCTGCCAATTATTATCTGACTTAATTCATTCCAAACTCTCTCTATTGATACAAGAGTTAACATCGCTCTATTATCGATTAGAGCAGATGATAATTGTTTATCAGGGTACCAAACTCCTTTCTCTTGGCGGTCCATGAACCTGTAAGCTCTCATTATTCTAAGCCCGTCTTCTGAAAGACGTTGATGAGCGTCCCCTACCGCACATAGCCTCCCTGATGACAAATCCGATTTGCCACCAAACGGGTCATGTAACAACCCTCTAGCAAAATCATAAGCCATCGAATTCATTGTGAAATCTCTGCGAGACAAATCAACCCGGAGACTGGTCCCCCAATTGACAACATCAGGTCTTCTACCATCTCCGTAGCCTGTTTCAGTACGCAAAGTTGTAACTTCGAACATAGATTTTCCACTTTTGACAGTAATTGTGCCATACTGTTCTCCTGTTGGGATAGTTTGTTCAAACGATTCAATCACTTGATCTGGCGTTGCATCTGTACAAATATCATATTCTGCTGGAGTTTTTCCTAAGATGCTGTCTCTTACTGCTCCACCAACTATCCAAACGCCGTAACCGCCTGAAGAAAGGACATTCAAAACATGCATTAAATCCTCATTCTGAGGTATTAGACCGGGCATTTCTACACCGGGTGTATCGGCTAGTCGGCCCTCCTCCATGATTTGTGTCGCGCTCACCCTTTCCAAAGCATTATCCCAACTATCTGCTTCGAAAGGCCCATGTCATGGGAAGCAGACGATGTTACACTAGTCTCGTTAGATTGGTTAAAACCCCATGAAGAAATCAAAATTAGGAATAGAGATAAGTTGCTAGATATGACCAAAAGGTGGGGTGGATTTACCAAACCATTGCTAGTAGATTCTCAAACCGGCTCAATTTTAGATGGGCATCATCGCCATTCTGTGGCTGTTTGTTTAAACCTAAAACGAGTGCCTGTAATCCTAATCGATTACTTATCAGATGATCAAATTGCTGTGGATGTTTGGCCAGGAAGTGGGCAAGATAGTATAACTAAAGAAGAGGTAATCGAAATGTGTCTAAGTGATGAATTGTATCCTCCAAAAACAAGTAAACACACGATCTCTAATCACATGCCTCCAATACATGTTTTACTTGAAGAACTATCGAAATCAGAATGATTAGCGCATCGTTGCTTTGATTGCTTGCCAGAGTTTGTTGCCTTTACCTTCCACGATAGTTAAGTGGTTTGGATTCGCAGTAGGTGTGATTTTAACTTCGTGTAATACGCCTTCTCTAGCGATTGTAAATGTGGTATTAACACCCTCATTACCATAAATAGCGGCAGTGATGTCACTTGAATTCTTGACTCGCAGTCCGTCTATTGCGATAATCTCATCACCAGTGTGGATGGATTCTCTACATGGAGATCCAGTTAGATGTGTTCGCACCTTGACACAGTTGGGATTACTTGCAAGATTTAGGCCAACCCAAGCTCCTTTGGCTTTCTTGTCGGCGACCATTTCTAGACCGAGTGTTTTCATTGCTGAGATTACATCAGGAGCATTTCTTTCACTAACTAGGGAATCTAGCATCCCTCCAAGTCTTCTGCCTCCCGGTGTATTTACTAGCGCTTTCTTGATGTCAGAATGTGTGATTCCAGGATTGTCGGAGTCAAGTTTGTGATTATGATACAAAGTTGCCATCACATCATCCATTCCATGCTTGCCTTTCGAACGCTTTCTCAATTCAGCATCAAGACAGAAAACAGCCATTTCTCCTTCTAGGTAGTATGAGATTTGGACCTCTCTACTGTAAGAATTCGGTCTGTAAAGATGGATCCATGCATCGTGGCTGCTTTCTTGTAGCGATTCATGTTTCATTCCATTTCTATCAGTGTGCCTTTTCATCTTACGAGTCCAATCTTTTCGCCAGTCCTCTTCACTCCAAGCTCCACTTCGTAAGCACAAAATATCTCCAAGCCAAGAAGTAAGGCCTTCAAACCACCACAATAGGTCTGAGTGTTCCTCTCGCTGTAATTCGTATTCTAGGAAATTCTTCGGCCTCAATTGCTTGACATTCCATTGGTGTAGGAATTCGTGACTGAACAAGGACACAAGGTCTCTCCACTGTTCTTCATTGCCTTCTTGTAAGCACTTTCTAGGCATCATTGATGTCTGACTACGCAGATGCTCTAATCCTCCTCTTCCAGACTCGGTTAAGTGTAGAACTGTCCAGTAGTCCTTCCATTCAGGAACTCCAAATAATGCAAAGTGTTCTTCGATTACTAGTTTCATAGCCTCAATGAAACGGTCCAGGCCTTTCTTTGGAATTAGTAGGCTACCTGAATCCCATAATTTGAGATATTGAGTAGTTCCCATAACATCGAAAGAAATCATTGAGTTAGCATTCGATTCCATAATGGCATCAAGGAATTCGTCTCTACCTTCTGCAAACCATTCTCCTTCTTTGCCGGACAGTTGTGTCGCAGTATTCCACTCCTTGGGTGCTGCCAGGGTTACTTTGTGAGTTTGATCTATCCTTGATTTCTCTATGCCTCTAGTTGGCATCATCCAGGTATATGGCGGCATTATGTGAACATGAGATTCATCCAAGTGATTTGCTCGACATGTCATTTCAGCAGCCAGCAATCTGTAAGTAACCACTATCTTACTCGCATCACCTACTCCCGTTATTCGGGCACCATCGACATCAACTCTCTTGATTTTGATTTCCTTTCCATCACAAGTTGCAGAAAGATCAGACATATGTTGTATCGGTTCTCGAATGAAGTATGAGCCAGGAACCCATCTTGGAAACCTCAAATCAAGAATATTTCCAATAAATGGCCCTTCAATTTCAATTCTAACCCCAAGTCTTCGACTTGCACCATCGGTTGCGTCGGCGTGGAAGCAAATACCTGATTTCATGAGTCCTCGCCTGACAACTCAGAGACGGAGGCTGATAGGTTGTTCGCTGCTAATCTCACCAAAGTAGACTCATCTTCACCAATAATAGAAAGTCTATGCAAGTCTATGTCATTTCGGCCTTCCATTTGTTCTAGCAATTTAGAACGTATTCTTGAATTCAATTCTGTATTCTCGACCATTGACCATCGTAATTTTGATGCTTTCGGATCATGCCTAGACCTTAACCATCTAACAATAATTTCAGGACAGACCCTAGAGATTAAATCTATTCTTTCATCAACTAGATCTACATCTCTTCTTAGAGTTTCAGCAATCGCTTTGCGAACCTTAGGGTTAGAATCCTTACAAGCTCGCTCCAACATATCACCACCACTCTTTACTGCTAAAGATGCAATCAAAGATCTAAGTGCTGGATCACTGGAAGATAATCCCTTTTCTAGAGTCTCTTGATTAAGTTTGAGTCCTTCTTTAGAAGCAGTAGCAATAGCAGAACGTCTGACTGCGGAGTGGGCATCACTGATTAATGATGAAATTAAATCTACATCAACAGAATTATTTGCAGCAATTATTCTAACCGAATGATGAGGGTCTGCTGCAAATTTTTCATGCAAATCTTTGACGCTTGCTAGACTTTTAGCTGCAAAACCTCGCGTAATATGATCCTCACTAGACAGTAGTTCTTTTGCGATTTCGGGTGCATCTACCTTTTCTAATAACTCACCAGCAATGCGTTGATTATTTTCCATCAATGGAAGTAAATCTTCTGATGATTTAGCCCATTTTCGGTGTGCATCCAAAGACTTGTTCTTGAACCAAGAGTCTTTGTCCTTGAGCAATGGAACAAATCCTCTCAGAGCATCGGGGTTATCTTCTTCGAAAAGATACCTTACAGCCCTCCTCCTAATTTTTACATCTTTATTCGAAAGACGAGATATTTGAGATTCTAGACCAGCCATTTTTACACCTCAAGGAATAAAATCAGAATGGTTATCTCTTTGATCAGTATTTTCAGGAGATGCATAAGAAGCAATTCTTGGTTGAATCATTGATTGAATCATAGGCCAGAGTTTTACAAACCATTCACCCTTCTGCAGAATCAATTGCATCATAGGGTGTTGGGATGGATCATCTAACTCTTCAGGAGGAGGTAAATCGTCGGGCAGCAGTCTCAATTCTGCAACTAAGTCGTACAATTTTGAACGGTCATCTTGTTCAATAATACCAATATCACTCATCAATTCAACTACCTGTTCAACCAATTCGGCCATCTCTTCGGGCGAAGGAGTTCCTACGATAGTATCATCAATATCTACAGGACCGAAAATGACGCTACCTAAATCGGTTTCAAACAATGAATCACCTTGTTTTTCTAATTTCAATAGCCTCTGTGAATCCATATTACCGATAGGTGCGATAGCAAAACCACCATCCTCAATTCCATCACTTAACCACTCAGGCAATCCATGTATCTGGCCTGTTACAAGAACTCGATTCAATTTAGGTAATTTTACTTCTGATAGCTCCGAAATAGTATGACAATCTACAGTCGGGTATCCTCTTAGATTATTCGAAATATAATTTATCACTTCAATCGAAGGATCTAGTACAGTAACATGTCCAGATTCACCAACAATGTGTGCAACTAATGCGCTAATATAACCACCTTTAGCACCATATATCACAATATGTTGGCCACTATCTAATTCGAGATTATGTAGTAAAGTAGCAATCATATGAGGTGCAGAGATTGTCTTGACTCCTCCAGATGGGGTCTCAAGGAAAACTACTGGCCTGTCGTGGTAAAAACCCATATAATCATGTTCAGTAAAATCTTCTATAGATACTTTTAACATGGCATTTTCTATTGTCTTAGGAATTATTACCCCTGAGTTCTTCAGGTTTCTAATCAATTCAGAAGTATCCATTGTAATTCCTCATAACTAAGTCTGAATTCAAATATTCTCCTCATTGTCATCTTCTTCCAAAACCTCATCTGCTATATTTTGATGTATATTTTGAAGTAATATTTTGAATTGATCATCATCACTATAACCTGAAAATTCAGAATCTTCAACTACCATTTCTTTGAAAATTTCATATTCTTCTGGTTTTATCCTAATATTAGAAAATGAACCTAGTAAGTCATCCATAACTATACTCTCGATACGAGATAAATGTTCAGCTAGTGTTGCTCTCGAGATATTGATTTCATTGGCCATATCAGAAAGTCTTACTTTGGATTTTATGTCATACCAACCTCGATCATAAGCATACTTTGCTATTTTCAGTTGTTTGTTGTTAAGAAGTCCTGAAGTTGATTTGCTTTTGAAATCTAAAGTTCTAGCAGAGATTCGATCTGGTTTTGCTAGCAATTTAGCCATTGCAGCTACTAGCCTTAATCGGATATTACCCCCTTGGATAATGTAAGTCATTCCTTCTCCATCAATTCGGCAACCGGGAACTGCTGAAGTCCCACCGGTTCTTGCATTAAAATTTGACAGTGGATGTGATAATCTAACATTTATCACATAACTATCATCATTTTCATCTGGCTTGTGATGAACATCTAGTAATTCCAAGAAATATAATGAATTCAAATCCTCTGGGACTTTCCCAGGTCTGAAAGTAACCTTTAGCAGTATTCTAATGTCTCTAGGTGTTCTTTTGATGTATGACAAAAATACTGCTTCGGATACAATATCAATCAGTGGTGAGACATCTGTATCCTTGAGCCGGGATAATCTCCAGAACAAAGTTATCTCCCGCACAAACATACACAACACAGGAACAAATATGACTCCTCCGGTAACTATCTACCTTGGTTAGTAACAACCAACATTCCCAAAACTGCACCTGCTGTAGCACCTATGAAAGCTAAAATTGGTTGATCTGGATTTACAGAATAAAAACCCATAGAACCTGCAACCATCAGTGGAGGACATAGCATCATCACCCGGGTTATTATTGTAGAACGGTCAATTTTTACTTCTGGTACAATCGTTAACGATTTTGTTCTTCTCTGAATTCTAGATGCACCTACTTTTTCATTTAGAATTAATAATGTTCGATCTCTGAGTGAAGTATCACTTTTCGAAAAGCGGAAAACAAGTTTGCATTTACCCATTATCTGAATCGCCCGTTCAATAATTATCAATGGATTAGAAGCATTTGATAATGAAATAGATACACCCATGCCTTGACCCCGAATATGCGAATATGCTCGCCAACCTCCGACTCCTTCATTGAATTCATCGAGACTTTCACGGAATTTAGTTACGTGTTCATCGATATTTGGTATTCCTCTTTTTCTGCTAATAGCAAGTAGTGGTGTTAGAAACAATGCGCAAATTACAATTGTTAAAGCCCACAAAAAACCAGCCAATTTTAATCCACTATTACCAAAACTCATCGCAATTGCGACTGCTAGCATAAAGCCAGAATATAGTCCCAAAACTATGGACGCGGAGAAAGCGCGTCTGAAGCCAACTTTCTCCTCCATGAACATGCCACGAGTGTTCTAGGCAAAACATATGCGCTCGATTCAACTGGAAGAGGCATGGAGCGGAACGGACTAGACAATAGAAACCGAGAACGCAAGATAGGTCTCTGGGTAGGAGGGATTTCTACATTTTTCTTGATTTCATTTTTCATAGTGCCGGGCTATCTACCAGAAGATAGTGTGCCTGAACTTTCTGGGCGTGCTAACACATTTGACTATTTTTCAGATGATTCATGGGGTAATACTCAAACTGAATCGAAAGGAAGTGTTGGACACAATCAAAGCGAGTATGGTAAATTTGCATGGAGTGAACTAGATCCATATGCAGCATTTATCTATGGCTTTGGAGATTTAAACTGCCACAATAAAGCAGAGCGTTCCTGGGAAATAAATGGAAATCAAATGCCGGTTTGTGTGAGAGATGTTGGAATCTTTTTCGGTCTTGCAATCGGCGGCTTCATTTTCTCGAGAAAAGGCTTGAACAGATGGACACTGAGAGATACATTCCTTTCAATATTCCCAGATAGATATACTGAGGACATTTACCGAAATAATCGAAGGACTATGGCTATGATTGTACTTGCTGGTATTTTTGCATTACCTATGGCATTAGATGGTTTCTCTCAACTTCTAACTTCTTATGAGTCAACTGCATTTATGCGATTACTAACCGGAACCCCATTCGGCATATTTATCGGATTATTCATAGCGACTTCGTTTTCAGCTCGCCCAATACATTTCTCTAAAGACCCGTCAATGGTATTGTTACCATCAGGTAGCCGATTTCAAATGGCAGAAGTATCTGAAGAAGAGTAGTTACTTTGGCGGCTCCACAGACCACCAAACCAGGAGTTCCTCTTCATTTAGAGGAACTGGGCATTCAGCATGTCCACTCGAAATCAAGTGTAATCTCTCGATTACGAACTTTACAGCCTTACGAATATTTGGTGGTACTTTCTTTTCTTCTGTATCCAAAATAATTTCTTTCAAAGCATCTTCCCAATTCTTTCCGGGGTTTGATCTACGCCAACTAGCTAACGCTGACCTCAACGGCCACATTGCTAAGCACAGACGGCCATATCCCAATCTGCTCTTTCTCAATTTAAACATTTGAGCTTCAGCAAAAGGAACATGACTTTGCTGTCGGTGTATCCA
>QQSA01000020.1:22387-28619 GCA_003602535.1 Candidatus Poseidoniales archaeon | reverse complement strand
GCAATTACAATTTGAAGATTGCATTCATTGATAATTTAGATTCATTTTCATACAATATCATTCATGCTTTGCAATCACTTGGTTGCTCGGTAGAGATATATGATGGCAGAGGTGAAATCACTGATTTTAATCATGATGCAATAGTCATAGGACCTGGCCCCGGCAGGCCAGAAGTTTCACCACTTTCTATGCATGCTGCTAGGCTAAAATTGCCAATTTTGGGAATATGTTTGGGCCATCAAGCAATTGGCATAACTAGAGGAATGCAACTTATCGAAAGTCCCCTGGGCCCCGTTCATGGAGTACCTTCTGAAATAATTGCAACTGGTGAAGGTTTATTGGAAAAGGGAGTACATGTTATGACACGATATAATTCTCTAGTTTTGTCAGGAAAGGGCAACATAGAGGTTACTGCTACTGATGAAACTGGAACTCTCCCCATGGAAATTCAAGATGGAAATGCATACGGAGTACAATTTCATCCAGAATCTATTGGTTCGCCAAATGGTATGGCTGTCCTCGAAGAATTCCTTATCCGGGCATCGCATTGTTGAAGTGGAGGCTGCTAGTGGGATTCACCATGCCGACCTGTCGTCACTGCTACGGCACCTATTCACGCGACCAGTTTATTCATGGAAATGGACCCAAAACTCAGGTCTGTGTCCGCTGCGGAGTTGAGAAGGGATTAGTAACTCAAGATGAAGCCGCGTCTCTGTATGATAAATCAACTGCAAATGCTAGGTTTTCTGCAATGGCGAGAAGATGGTCGCCTTTGATGTGGCTCCCTGTCCTTTGGACCGCATGGGTTTTGTTCATCAAAGATGTTGATCCTTGGGGACTTTACACACTAATTCTCCTTTCCGTGAGTACATTACTAGTTCCAATATACATGATATTCTTCTCATCTTCTAAACACATGGCTGTCATGGCCAGGCTCACACCAGAATATGAACGTCCAAAAGGACATTGATTGAGAATTAAATTTCATCGCAGGTGGTACAATGACTGATGATGAAATTCATGATGCTGAACTAATTGATGAACCTACATCATTTAGAAAGCTATTTACCGCCAAAGAATGGATTTATCCTTGGAAAGATTCAGAAAAACCACTTGCTCCGATTTTAGCCTTAGTAATGGTAATTATTTTACTGTCCTCTACAATTTTGTATGTCATGCTTTCTGGAGAAGAAACCGAAAGTGAAGCTGCTGAAATTGTCATTGAGAATGATCCTCGAACCTTTGTCACTGACCGTTTTGGAATGCCTGTAGATGAGGCCCCATTGGAAATGGATTTCATATTCAGCGACGTAGGTGAAACTGGAAAGGAACCGAGTATAGGGATTACATCCAGTGGCTGTATTTTCTTCATTGCCATGGAGAAAGTCATGAGATCATGCGACTATGGTGGTGCATGGCAAGAAACTCAAGACCCCGTCATGTGTTCACCCACCACCAGCGATCCTTACGGTTGGGTTGACCCCATTACAGACCGTATATTTGGTGTCCAAATGATCGGCCTTGAAACCTCCTGGATTTGCTGGAGTGACGACGACGGAGCGACATGGTTGGGTAACCCGCATGATTCTGGTACAACGCCGATTAACGACCACATCAAACTAGCCAGTGGTCCATGGACAAATACTGGCCCATATGCTGCTATTGGCGCTCTTTCTACGAATCTATACGAAACCGCTGTTTACTACTGCTACAACAAGTTAGTAGGAATTTTCTGTTTTACCAGCTTTGATGGAGGCGCAACCTTTGAAACAGGAGGTCAGATAATTGGATTAGCAACTACAAATGGAGGATTGCATGGAGCGATTTCTACTGCTGCGGACGGAACTGTTTACGTCACTCCACGTGTTGCAACCCCAACTGTCATCGTGTCAAAAGACAATGGTTTCTCGTGGTTTGAAAGATCGATGGGAGAAGATGTGGGCACTCCTAATCCAAGAAAGAATTCGGAAATTTCTGCCGATACTGCATCAAATGCATACCATGTATGGACTGGCGCAGATGAAGGAGTATACATGTCACGCTCTATCGATTCTGGCGAAACATGGGAGCAAGAAAGTATCCGAATTTCCCCTAAGGGAGTAATTTCTACGGTGTTTCCACAAACAGATGCAGGGGACCCTGGAAGAATTGCTATCACATACTTAGGAAGTGAAAACTCTGAAATGCTTGGGGAGCCAGATTTAGATGGGAATCCTTGGGACGGAAATGCTCACTATGCAGTGAATAATATCACTTACCATCTTTACATTACTTACAGTCTAAATGCCTTAGATGAAAATCCGACTTTCCACACTAAGAGAGTTACTGATGACCCAGTACAGATAGGTTCAATCTGTCTTAACTCAGGTGATTGTAGAGATATTGGTGGGTCTAACCGCAACCTGTTAGATTTCAATGATTTACACATCGACAGAGAGGGGCGCGTCTATGTTGCATTTGCAGATGGCTGTACAGGTGAATGTGCGACAAATGAGAATGCTACCGCTGAAGATTCTAGAGATGGGAGAGGTTCGGTTTACTTCATGGCGAATGGACCGAGTCTGTATGTAGATGTAGGTGAAATGACTTCACCGGCAACCCCTCCTACTACTGAAGAACCAGATAAAATGACCATTGCTCTACAATTAGAAGTTGCTAGAGAAGAGGGTGATGAAGAATAATCACGACTTCGCGTGAATCTTAATCACATCGTTATCACTGCATTCATGATCAGCACCAACTATTCGGCGTGTTCTTCCATCTACTGCCTTGATGAAACCATCTCCTAGATCACTATGAACTTTGTAAGCAAGGGCCTTTGTCTCAATACCATCTGGAACAACAAAGGCATCTGGTAATATTCTACCATCTCCGTCCTTCCAAGCATTTTCATCTGCTACTGGATAAACAACTACATGATTCAAGGCATCAAACAACACCCTTGATAGCAATAACGAAACTCCGGTTCCTTTAGCAGTCGAGAGTTTTTCTTTCATAGATGATAATGCGTTTATTTGTGCTGGGTTCAATTTTGATTCATCAACAATGGTGAATGTATCATCACCTGGATTGTAGGAAATCATTCCTCCAGAATCAGCTCTCCTCAATGCTAATTCCATATCTGCCATTGTAGGTTGAATGATTCCATTTGATTCGATTGCATCCCAAGGTGTGCCCTTGGATGAATCGGCTTTGTTTGCTGCAATATGAATTGGGAATAATTGCTTTCTCATATGGAAAGCAAGAGAGCGTACTTTTTCTTCTGGCCACATCCATGGTGTTTCTAGGCCTCCCCATTGATTTCTAAAACCATCAAGTGCTTGTAAAACATGTGAAAGGTTCGCTCCTAATCCTGTAAATCTTTCATGAAGGAAAGTGCTCAAGCCTTTTTCTCCTTCTGCTTGAACTCGACGTGATCCTCTTGACCATCCATCATCTAGAATTCCATGAATCCATGAATCCAACTCTTCCGTAAGGAATGAAGTCTCTTCTTTCAATGAAGATTCTACATCTTCTACTGCGGCAATGGGATTACCTTCGATATCTGTTAATCCTGCTGCATCGACAACTTGTATTAATGCATCACAATTTGCTAAATCTGAAAGGAAGGCGTTACCCCTCCCTCTACCTTCAGACGCCCCTGGAACTAATCCTGCTACATCGACCAAAAAGGTAGGTACCAAGCGCTTATGGCCAACGCAACTACCTGTTCGTGGCTCGCATATACTACCCTGTCTAGGGTCATCATCGCTAACCGGTTCCAAGCGGCCATCCGCTTCAAGACGATCACGTAGATCTTTGCAGGGGCACGATTGTGGGGCTGCTAAAAACGCAACGCCAACATTCGGGTCGATGGTACAAAATGGATAGTTGGCAATGTCTACCTTTGCTAATGTTGCAGCACTAAAGTAAGTTGATTTGCCGACATTTGGCTTTCCAACCAAACCTATGCGCATTCCATTCACGCCTTAGTGATTCTCTCAATCAGGTCTGCCTTGGTGCCGTCAGTTGCCAAATCCAAAGATTCTGCAAGTTCAACCAATTCTGCCTTCTTCATTTTCTTTAGATTGGATTTGTTTGAAGCCTTATCAGCAATCTTGTCGCCTCCGTCAAGTAAGGTCTTAGCTTGGCCAGCCCATTGGTCACGCTTAACTCTTCCAGGGAAGAACTCTATTGCTAGGTTAACTGTGTCTTCGAGTTCGCTGTTCATCTTAGAAATCTGCTCATAGGTGTAGATTCCTAGAGCGTTCAATTTCTCTTCGATAAATGGGCCTACTCCCTTGATTGCTTGAAGGTCATCCTTATCAGAAGCCTTTGCTGTACCCAGTACATCAAAGTCAATCTTCGAAGCATTTGCTTTGACTCGCTCTAATTCCTCTCTCTTCTTTATTTCTGACTCTGAAGCAGCTTCAGTTGCTTCCTCTTCGTCGTCAGATTCTTCTTCGTAAGGTACGAATTCAATTCCAAGCTTAGTTCTAATATCTAGCAATGCAATATCTAATTCTGGCAAATTTATTTTACCATCTGAATTGATATCCATTACTTTGACTAGTTTCTCAATATCCCATGGCGGTAAATCAGCAATCTCTCCAACTCTAAGTGCATTAGAGAACTCAAACATATCGATTTCACCAGAATTGTCAACATCAGCCCAATCAAAGAATTGCGCAGTAGTTGTACCTCGGCTGCATAGCCACTTTGTCAATGCAACAAGATCTTCGTCAAATTCAACTGGGAATTCGTCAACTTCATCGTTGTGAAGACTCGCAGATACTTCGATCACTGTTGAGCCGCTAGGGCCCTCTTCTTCAGAATTACCAACAATAAGCGTGGTATCGACCCCTACTCCTCTGCCGAATAGAGTGCGGATAGATGTTGTTCCTTCCACCAAATTGTAAGTGTTAATGTCGCTTTCATTTCCAACTGCAGAAGGCTTTGCATTGCCTCCTAGAAGAGTCTTAACGACACAGTTTCCTGCGATTAGATAACCAATTACCACACCATAGAATGCGAATGCACCTGTGATTGCAAATCCAGATAATCCGATTGATGTGTCTTCGACTCCAGATTCTACCAGAGCATTCTCAGACCAACCTCTCATCAAGAATAACACAGTTGATAGAAGTCCACCTGCGATTAGTAGCCAGGATGCAATTCCAGCTGATCCAGTCAATTCTTTTTCAGAAACTAGAGGGTATGAATGGAAGAGTGCTGCTAAAGCAAACAGACCACCAATTACATACAGATAAGATGAGTTTACTACATCTGCAACATTAGATAGGCTTCCATCACCAACCATGACGTTTAGTCCTGTAAAGAAACCAAGTATTGCGTATAACGGAAGAAGAATCGCTCCGCCTGCAGCTGCTGTTGCCCCTGGACTATCTACTACTGCACTAGCATTGCCTCGCATTGTAGCAATCATGTTTGCAGACGCTGCAAAGATTGGCATCAATCCGACTGTAACTAGAATCGCACCAATTGATTGTGTGAACGAATCTGCATGAGAAGATTCTGATAGGAAGAATGGCGGCACTGTTACGAATAAAAGGAACATCGATGCTTTGGTCAAGCTTCCAGACCAAATTGGTTGCCCAGTAGCATGTGACAAAACATGGTATCCAACTGCGAACATCAAAGCCAATGGTACCCATCCTGATGCAATGATATCTGCAATCCAAACAGTCCCTGTCCAATCAAGAGTTTCTCCCAATGCATTGCTAACTCTACTGAATAGAAGTACAACCAATGCAAGAATCATGAACCATGAAGGGACTGAAATAGGGGAGTTTCCTCTATTTCCTAATGTTATTATCGAATTGACTAGTAGACTCAATACCAGCATTGCCGAAACCAAACCGTATAGCGCCATTTCTGTGGTGCCGTAAGTTAATACATCCCAATAATCAAGAGCACAAAGAACTAGACCGATCAATGCTTGTGCAGTCCAAGCCATTGCAATCATAGATGCATTTGCTTCACTGGCAAGTCCTGAACCTGTTGTTCTGGTATGTGCTACCAATGAGCCACCCAATAGAATAGCGAAAAGAGCGGTGGTCATAGCTACTTCATTGAAGTAAGCAAGTGCGCTTCCGTCATCATATGACCAACCAATATTGGATAGTGAGTCTAATGCAGCGGGATCATAGTTGTGCCATGCTGAAAGGAACCCTCCTATTCCAGCAAGGATTAACCAAAATACACCAGTTTGCATCCAGGTTCTTGCTCCAAA
>QQSA01000020.1:20570-22356 GCA_003602535.1 Candidatus Poseidoniales archaeon | reverse complement strand
GGCCCTGCTGCTTTAGTGAGAAGAAACATTCCAAATTGGCGAAGAGGATTGCTCATTCCTCCAAATCCGTTCTGCATATAATATGTGAAAAATAGGAGAAGTGTTAGTAAAATTGCTGCTGTAGTAAATGCCTCAGACATACATTACACCTCCTAATCCGAAAGGACTCCTCCGATAAGATTGGAAATTATCATGCCGCATCCAATAATTATTCCAATCAAGTAATACCAAATTCCAGAGCCTCCGAGGTTATCCATGAAAGGAATTATTTCTCCGATAACAGGTAAATTATCCCATCCGAAAATGTTGCTAAACATTGCAATGAGACCCAATAGTCCTGCCGACATGATGACAAGAATTACTCGGGATGAAGATGGTTCTGCGACTCCTTCGGATACGTCTGGCAGGATGGTGTTGTTGGTCATGATATCACCTTGACCCCGTAGGGGTCATTTACGCCACCTGTGGTATGGTCATAAACATTGACCAGCAAAATCTCAAGGTGAGCGTAGATGTGAAAGTGCATCTCCACGTCGATTTTTACCCGAACCAAGTGGAATTGGCATTGAATTATCTAGTAGAATTTCGCTTTCCCAAACTTGTTTGCAGTTACAATCTAAGCCATCTAGATCATGTATGTCTCCGCTAACTGAATATCTCTCTATTGCTGCAACTACATCAGCATCACATGAGCCACAATTATGAGCACCTCTGACTTTTCCGCCGGCAGTAGGATGAATAATCAATCGGCAGACTTGATCTTCTGCACCATTTCCAGAATTGGTTGGATGGATGTCATAGTGTACATCTTTGATTAATTGTATCAATGACCAAAGCCATGGGGGGCGATACTCATTTGCTCTAAACAATCGATCGATCACAGTACCTCTCTGAATATTCATTGGATTTACGCTGATTTCATCACTTCGTGAAGCAACATCTCTAATCCACTTTGCACCATGAGATAATGCGTCACCTTCACTCATGAATGGGGGTTTAAACATCAGATATGTTTTGATTCTAAGGCCGAAATGATTGAGATTTTCTACTGCTTTATCCCAACTTTTGATACTGAATCCTTTGTTTACATGGAATCGTAAAACTTCGTCATCATATGCTTCAAGGCCAATAGCGACTGAGAAATTAGGATTTATGCTAGTGGCCCATTCCAATTTCTCCTTTGTTAGCTGTTCAGTTCTACTTTCAACAACTAATTCCTTGCCCATTTCATGGCAATCTCGTAATACTCTCTCTTGGAAATCGACTGGGATTTCTCTATCCTCCAAAAGACTTCCAGAAGTGTAAACTTTGACCATCCCCATAGATTCAAAATCATCAAATCTTGCAAGGGATTTTTCCCATTGGGAATGAAGGTCGGCGCTTGTTACATCATCTCTGGTGTCATTAAAATAACCGCAAAACGTACAACCGCTTGACCACCACCAATGGCAACCTTTTGTCCTTAAAATGACTGTAAGTGCAGTGGTAGGTGTGCCATCAGCTAATGTTTCAGGAGTGTAGTAAACTGTCGCTGGATCTTTTGCATCCCAGGAATTTTTTCGCTCCTGTGCCCATGGGGCATTAGCCGGCGCTTTGACCAAATCATGAATTCGTGCAGCCCTTTTCTCAGACTCACCAACCATGGTCAATTTACCATTCGCCATAGTAATCCGTCTCGCTTCGCGTGTTTGAATGCTCGCTCACATTAGAGACTCGGTGAAAAAGCCTACAAGACGGTTTTCGTATTCATCAGTATGAGTTAGCATCAACGTTACATGCCCGTCAC
>QQSA01000020.1:19747-20484 GCA_003602535.1 Candidatus Poseidoniales archaeon | reverse complement strand
ACTTCACACATTTCTTCACCATGGTGTAATCTAACTCTTTTGTCTTGATTACCATGGACAACATACATGTGTCTGTCACCAATTTCTGATGCCGCCTCTAGTGGATAATATTCAATCAAATTTTGACCTGCTGAAATTTTGCCTGCAAAAATTCCAGCAGGACCTAAGAAAGTAGGAAGGCCTTGAAACTCTAATTCTTCAACCACAATATCTCCCATGTCAGCATAACCTGAATCAAGCCATACCGCCTGCATTCTGTCATCTAAAGAAAATGCAATCGCTGATGTCCCAGCGCCCATTGAAGTTCCAAATAGCCCGATTTTATCCGGGTCTGCTTTCTTCTCTTCAACCAACCAATCGAATACTGCAACTACATCTTGCCATTCATCTTGACCACCAGAAACCCGGTCATCATCTATTGAGGATTCACCATGGTCCCTCAAATCATAGACGATTACATTGAATCCAGCATTCAATAGCATTCCTGATGGAATCAATAATTCTCCACCGGATTTACAACCTCTAATTCCATGAGTGAAAATAATCCATGGTGCAGTTTCACTTTGATTGTAATACCATGCTGACAAGTACAGATCTTCGCCTTCGATTTCAATTGTTGCATGTTGGTATCCAGGCCACCAATATTGAGAGATATTTACCATTATATCTGAAGTGATATTTTCGCTGTCCTCCGATTCATTTAGAGGGACTTCTTTGCGCAGCGGTGCGAATTGTTC
>QQSA01000020.1:0-19542 GCA_003602535.1 Candidatus Poseidoniales archaeon | reverse complement strand
TGCTTTGTCACCATCCTCAGCACTGATTACACATGGTTTGAATTGGCTTGCAGGAACTCTAACATCTACGCGACTTCCGAGTCGAATCATTCCAAACCGTTCGCCTCTACGAAGCATGTCGCCTTCTCCTGTCCAAGGAATAATTGTTCGAGCTAGTGCACCTGAAATTTGCATGACTTCAACTATCAAGCCATCTTCTCTTTCGAACAGAGTCCTCACTCTCTCGTTGTACTCGCTTTCTTTCCTGAATGCTGGCAAAAACGGTCCCCTGCGAAGTCCCTTTCCAGTTCTGTGTTCCATTCGAATAATTTTACCTGCTATTGGTGAACGATTGACGTGTACATCGAGTGGAGACATAAATACTGCAATTCTCCAAACATCAGTATCCGATTCCTCGCCTTCAGGTACTGCTTCGAACCTTTGTTCGGTAGAAAATGAGAGTATATCTTCACAAGGTTCAGGATGCCAAGTCCCAGTATGCTCATCCTCTTCTGCACCTTCAACTTCTTCGCTAGAAGGTCTGCGCCCTGTTGCTCTTTCCCTGCGTGCAAACATTACATGTCCATCAGCTGGAGAAACTATCACGCCTTCATCACGAGGAATAGGTCGATCCGGATCTCGCCAGAAATTAGCAAAGAATGCTGAAAGCATCAGCATGAATATGCCCAATCCCGGAGCGATTCCATAAAGTGGATCAACAAACCATCCGACTAGAATGAAGCCAGTCCCCATCAATGCTGGAGTGATTACAGGCAGAAATCCGCCTCTGGCGAGTAGAGCCATTTACTCAACTCACTGATCGGCAGATGAATCGCCAGAGGATCTCCAAGTTACTTCAGGGCCACTTGATGCATCTTCTTCGGTTGATTCTTCAGCTGGTTCTTCTTCGGCTGCTGTTTCTTCTGCCGGTTCTTCCTCAGCAGGTTCGTCCTTTGCAACATAATCTGCTGCTGCAGCTCCCAATTCGGAGCCTTTCAAATATTGATTTCCATCCATGTCGTATGCCTTAGCAAACTCAATGAAAGCATCACGATCTGTGATTCCGTTCTTTTCCATGACTCCAGTCAAGACTGATTCTGACCAATTCCATTCATCTTCTGCTTCGGCTTCATCGGTAGCAGAATCTGCGGATACGGACACTTCTCCACTTGCCTCTTCTTCAATCTCTGAAGCCTCGGACAAGGTCATTTCAGCAGCTCTTGCCTCAACCATCTCATCCATTCTTTCAGTGATTGCTCGACCCATGTGTTGAGATTGACGTTCTGCTTCTGCAGCGGCTTCAATCATTTCATATCGAACCTTTATTGCCTTGTTGAGATCTTCGAATAATGACATATGTGCCATGTACCACTCATCACGAGTTTGGAGTTCAACGACTGCTAATCTGAGATCATTATCTAATTCTTCAGCGATAGAGAATACCTTGCCCAATCTGTCCTTTTCTCTTGCGAACTTCTCTTCCATCTTTTGCAATTCTGGCTCGAGGTGCTCAACCTGCTTTCCAGACTTGCTCGCCTTCATCTCTAAATCTCGAATTCTAGCATCTTTCTCAGTAAGAAGTGCTTCAAGGCTCTCTTTTTCGATTTCACGCTCAACGATTTCTTTCTCTAGGACTTCGATTTCAGCTTTCGTACTGACAAGCTCTTTCTCTTGCTTTTCATAAGCGCCCATCAGTATGAGAAGGCGCTCTGTTTCTTCAGCAAGTTTCTCTGAGAGTTCCTTAATCTGCGTCTCTGGAGTGATGGTTCCGTTTTCGGACATTTTCTCACCTAAGGCTATGCCTTCCTATCTACCGAGATTGGCCATACATATCAAGCCGACGCTTGAACCGTGCGATATTTATTGAATCTTGTAGAAATTAGATGTTGTCGGTTGCAGCAACTAATTCGCGAGCGATACTGACCTCTCCCATCGAATGTCCAGCGTCCGGAACAATGACTAGATTGCTATTTGGTAGCGCCTTGTGCAATTCCCAAGCACTCTTGGTTGGACAAACAACATCATATCTGCCTTGAACAATCGTAGTAGGTATTTCTGCTATTTTTGAAACATTATTGAGAATAAATGCTTCTTCAACAAAAATTGCATTGATGAAATAATGGCATTCGATTCTAGCAAAAGCTACTGCGAAATCCAAATCTTCTGCTTTATCGAGATATTCCGGGTCAGGGAACAGTCTGCTAGTAGCCATCTCCCAACGAGTCCATTCCCTGGCTGCCGCCCTTCTAGTTTCAACATCTTCGTTTATCAGCCTAGAATAGTAGGCCTCGATTAAATTTCCTTGTTCAGATTTTGGTATGTGATCTCTGTAAGAATCAAATGCATCAGGGAAAATATGGCTAGCCCCATCCTGGTAGAACCAATGTAATTCACTTTTCCTGCACATGAAAATACCCCGCAAAACCAAACTATGAACTCTTTCGGGATGGTTTTGTGCATAGATTAGGGATAATGTAGACCCCCATGAGCCGCCGAAAACATGCCATTTATCAATTCCAAAATACTCTCTCAAACTCTCCAAATCGGATACTGACGCATGGGTATTATTGTCTTTTAATTCTGCATAAGGTGTAGATTGGCCACAACCTCTTTGATCAAATTGGATGATATTGAACTTTTCAGGATTGAAATATCGACGATAAGATGGTTGGCTACCTCCGCCTGGACCTCCATGGATTACTATTACAGGAATTCCTTCGGAATTACCACTACACTCCCACGCAATAGTATGCAAATCTGAGACCTGTAGAAAACCGGTGGTGTATGGTTCAATGTTCGGGTACAAAACATCATCAATACTCTGCGTAGTATGTTGCATATCTTGTGCAGCCAAACCTAGAACATGTTCCTTTCGATTAGTCCACACGGTTTATTGAGGTCATTGATTAGCAACGATTCATGGAACATAAGTCTGCCACTGAAGTGTTCTCAGAATGGGCGTTAATCGGAAAAGACGAGGGCATGGAACGTGGGCATGCGCCTTCGGTTAAAGCAATGTTAGAACTTGCTCTCCCTAAAGTTCAGAATAACTTCTCTGTAATTGATTTAGGATGTGGGAATGGATGGGTTACACGTATGCTCAGTGAATTGGGCGCTGCACACAGCGAAGGTGTTGATGGTGCGATAGAAATGATTAGCAAGGCGCGATTGACAGATTCTAATCACAAATATTCTCATGGATTACTTCCAGATTGGAAACCTGACATGAAATTTGATTTGGTCCATTCGATGGAATTTCTGTATTACTTAGAAGACCCTGTAGAAATGATTGCCAAAATTCACGATGAATGGTTGAATGACGGAGGAATTTTAGTAGCAGGCGTAGATCATTACAAAGAACACGAAGAGTCTCTAACCTGGCCCGAACATGTTGGAGTACACATGACTACTTTAGACATCTCGCAATGGAGAAATGCAATGAATTCGGCAGGATTCATCGATGTAGAAATACACCAAGTCGCAGCGAATGATGATTTTCCAGGCACACTTGTCATGCTGGGCCAAGCCTCTCACCCTCAGGCCCACACAATCTAATCGAGCCATTGTAAAATGGACATGCTTCACAAGTCGAGGATTCAGACATCGGCAGTCTAGCAGGAGGTTTCGCCCCCTCTCCTAATGCTGCTGTTCGGCCAATCCAATCAATCAGTTCATCCAAATCTTTGCGCGCTTTAGTGAAATCATCATCCGTCATTCGAATCATTCTTCCCGACGCCGAGACTTGAATTGCAGGGGGGAGAATCTTACGACGTTCGGACTCAGGCTTCAATGATTCAGCGGCTTCGAGAGCGATACTGTACAGAGTTAGTTGAAGTCTGTGTTCATCGATTATTTCTTCCTCTGAAGGAGAAGAAGCGTGAGGGGATTTATCGTTGATAGTGACCTGGAGTTCATTGCCCTCTAGAGGACTTGATGGATTGAAACCCCCAAGACATTGCTTGGTCTTTGCATCAACAACTTGTAACCAACCTTGAGAACTTTCATCTCTAAGAGCCAAAACGAGATCGGCCCTTCCATCAAATATAGTACTAATCGAATTAATTACTGAAGTTTTACGGCTACCATGAGGAGTCCATAATGTTCGATAGAGTTGTTCAGGGTGATTGGTTAATGAAAGATAGAATGGTAATTCTGTGCGTAGCCCTTCAACTCTAAAACCATCATATTCTTGACCCGCGACCAACCTACCAAGTATTCCATTTCTAGCCAACTTTCCAAGGTGTAATAACCGTAGTTTAGTGCGATCAATAACTTCAGGATCAGTAATAGTAGATTGCGCCAACACTTCATTTATTGTATCCTCATTGGTCAAATTATCCAGCTGAGGTTGTGTCCACATTTTGTCTAAATCAATAGCTTCAGAGCCAGGATTGGCAAGTCCGATCTCCAGTAATCTGTGAAACAATGAGCCGAATTCTGTTGCTGACGGCCAATAACTGAAATCGGAATCCTCTGAAATTAAATCGAATCTTTCAGAATTCCAATTTAGTTTAGAAGATAACCAATGGCGACGATTACAAGCAAATGCAACATCTAGCCCATGGGAAGCCATTGGCACACTGAAATTGATTTTATTCGGAGCAATGTCTTCAATTTTCAAAGTAGCATTTTGTGAAATATCTAACCTTTCTCTCCATTTTTGTAATGGAGAAATCTGATAATTAGAATCGAAACAATCAGGGTGGTGGAAGATTGAAATCCCTTCAACGCACTCATTTCCTAAGTGAGCATTCTCATTCAATTCTCCAGGGTCTAGTGTTAGTGTTGCACCGGTTTGATGAAGTCCCCCTACAGACCAACTACAGCCTTCTTGCCCCGCCTCGATTGAAGCATGAGCTAAACCATCTAGGAACATTTGCCCCATATTCTGACGACCCTTCCCCCTCTTCAGTTTGATAGTTCCATCCTCATTTACGGAAGCACCCCCTGAAGGAGTACCAGTAACGATCAATCGATCTTTTGCCCTAGTCAATGCAACATAGAATTGGCGTCTTCGTTCAGCTCTTTGTTGACCATCATCAAACAGATTTGCTAGTGTCCAAAGTCCACTAAGTGGTTTCTTTGAACCTCTCCACGGATGTATCCTTCCAGCGATAATATCGGGAGTTACTAGGACATTTTCTGATGATGAAAAGGTGGTGTCTTTGGTACCTGTAGCAAAAATATCGTAAGCGACTACAACTGGAGCCTCTAGACCTTTGGAACCATGAATTGTTAGAATCTGAACTGCCCCCGATGATCCTGGTGTGCTGCTTTTTGGTGCATCCTTGTCATCTAGTTTCGATAATTCAGTCAATCTGTTGTAGATAAGAGCTGCATCTCCTCCAACTCTGGAGGCTATTCGGTCATACAAGGATAGCCAATTCTCGACATCTTGCCTATCTCCTTCTCTTGGATAAGAATACAACAAATCCGAAAAATCGATCGCTGTTTCTAATGCCTTTCGCACCATCCCTTTAGAAGACAAATAATTTAATCTTGAAATTAGAGATTTTACCTCTTTAGTAGGTGCAGAATTTATCAGACCTTCCAACTGATTTCCCTCGTATATTGAAAGATGATTAATGATTGATTCATCATCTAATCCGACAATTGTTGAGCGTGCTAAAGCAAGTGCTGCGCTCTTATCTGAAGGTGCCGTTAACAACCATAGTAAAGACATCAATGGTTGAATGACTGGCCTGTGCAATAGAATTCCTTGTTTGCCGGCCATTGCAGGTACGCCATGTTTATCCAATGCTTCGATTAGTTGTGGAACTCTTCCATGAGACGACACTAAAATCATGATATCTTCTGCACGATAATTATGATCTGTTTCATTGACATTAACCCATGATTGTAATTTTGATGAAAACACACGTGCTGCCTCTCCATTGATTAGAGCAGCTATTCTCTTTGCTAGTAAATCCGCTCCAAGTTCTCGATCGGTTGAACCTTCATACTGGAATGGATCGATGGCTACCTCCTGATCTAATGGCCTAATTCCATTTCCTATTCTCGCTGGAAGTATCCATTCCACTTTAGGGGTCTTGCCGGAGGGCCTTGCTGGGGTTAAGTTCTGAGCTTGCGCATGCCAAGGGCCTGGCAAAATGTGGTGTCGTGCTGCGAATGAATCTTGGAAAATCACATTCATAGTATTCATCAATCTAGGAAGAGTTCTATGATTTGTTGACATCTCAATATGACCTTCTCTTCGACGATTAAGTGATTCGTCGTCGATTATTTCGTCATCATCATCTAGTCTGAAAGATACCCATTTATCACGATCTGCATCTTCACTAATCAATTCGCTTGAGCGGATGAAAGTTGTTGTCTCTCCTGTTGAACCAGGTATTGGGCGAGGGTCTCTAGCAGCATCTGGATGACGAAGATGTTCTGTTCGTGATTCCATCAGCGATTCTTCTAAATTCATCTTACGTATTGCAGCAACTGCTCTTCGCATAACTGTTACCTCAGCCTGCCTGAATCGGTAAATCGATTGTTTCATATCGCCGACAATACAAATTGTTGGGTCCCATTCTGCAGCCGGAGGAGATGGGTCGTCCTTTTCCAATTTCCTACGACCCCAAAGTCTAGCAAGTAGTCGGAAATGTTGAGGATTAGTATCTTGATATTCGTCAATGATGAATGCGCGATATTGTCTCCTTAAATCGCGTAAAATTTCAATTCTGCGCATTAGATCAGCATGGACTTCATTATTGCCTTGACTTGCTTTAATCGCCCGGTGTAAGTGGTTGTCAAGCCAAGGCTCTTCACCCATCGAATCCAACGCATCTATTACTGAAACGGGATACCAGCTGCGGCATACGGATGGACATCTTGTCAAAAGTAAATCCTCGGCTAACCGATGCATGTCATCATGGTCTCTAACACCATCTTGGGCTTTCAGCCTAGAAAGAATCTGGTGTACTCCTCTATGAACTGTAAACAAATCTTGGATTACTTGAATCTCTAGGTTTGTCGATAATCTCATATTCAAATCAGGCGGTAATTGTGGCAAATCAACACTAAGACGAGGAGGGTAAGCGGTTTGTCCCGGAACTGGTGATGGATCATCGAATAATGGGTTCAACAGATGAGAAGAATGACCTAATAATCGAATAAGTAATCCACGTGGAGTGTGTGACATTTCTCTGATAGATGACGCATGGATTGAAGCATTATTGACAATCATTTCCTTAACTGATTTATCTAATGTACACGCTCCTTTCGAAAGTATACCACTAGGCCAACCTTCCCCTTTTGGAGGACGGGATAAATAAAGTGGTTTACACTCAATATTCTTCAAATTGGATGCTGTTGTAATAGCGTGTGAAACAAGCCATACCCACTGTAATTTCTCTAATTGCGAATTGGCTTCCAAGGTACACAAGTATTGTACATAACGATAACGTGTCATTCCTTGATTCTCGTCTGCGCCCATTACAAATTGTGCCCCTCCTTCTAACCAGGAATCGCACCATAGTGAGGTATGGGTTCTGAATTCATAATACCAATCATCAATGAACTCTGTTATCGGATTAATGAATAACATATCGAGTGTTGATGCTTCGATTCCATCTAAATTACCAGAATTTAATCGGCTTGCAGCTTCTTCTACGAATAATGAACGTTTCAACATCCCCCTTACAACCGTGGTAGAAGAAGATTGTCCGCCCAATAGGACGGATAGCCTGTCTCTTGCCTCAAGGAACGACTCGATGTTGCCGGCCATCCCAGCTTCAACTCCATCTATTCCTTTTTGCAACCGCCACGCAGTTCTTATCGCCTCTTCTCGCAAGAAAATAGCTCCATCCTCGTCGATTTGTTCACTGGTAGGATCTTCGCAAATCAACCCCATCCAGGGAGATACTATCGATGAAAGGAAAGAGTCGATTGTCGATATTGGAGCATCATCAACCAAAGAGAGTAGCATGGCAACATCGCCTTGATTTCGTAATCTTGTATCGTGTAATCCATCGATATCTTCTGGCCCGGGCGGTTGAGCTCTTAAGGATGCGATTAATCGACGAATGCGGCCTTTCAATTCTGCCGCAGCTTTGCGGGTAAATGTAATCGCAACCGTCTCAGTAGGCAATAACCCTGGCCAATCACTTAGTGTTGTTCGCTCCCTTGAAGGGCATCTGATTGCGCCCATCCCTTGCAAAGGTATTCTTGGTGCAGAAGGCAATAATCTAGTTGCTCTTTGGTCTCCAGACAATAAGTGCTGCAGATATCTGCTTGCCATCACTGTTGTCTTTCCAGTACCTGCTCCTGCATCCAAAGCAATGTGCCTGTCGATATCAAGTCCAAGTTTTTGAGACCGGTTGAATTTAATCATCACCAACCACCTCGTTTCGCACTAGGACACGCATCGATTATCGGACAATATTTGCAGGCGTTAGAAGGCTCGGGGTGTATGTTCCCTGCAGATGCATTTTCAATTACTCGAATTGCGGTAGTAATCCTTTCACGCATCCATGCTCTGAAGGGGTTTGATTCATTGTCCCGTGTGTTTCCAGGAATGCGATAATGGCCATGAGTATGGCCGCCAACCAATCCTATATTCAACAATTCACAATGGTCGAGGAATTCTGGATCTATTTCCAAATACGGTTGAGTTTCGATTCCAACTTGTGTCGCACCTACACCAATTACTCGATCTCCAGGATTTGCAATTTCCCATGCCCGGGCATAAAGTGCTAACTGTAATTCTTGGAATATGCCCTTCAGGTGTCGTTCGTCATCGCCATTATCCTTGGCCCCATCGATTGATTTGATGTCCCTAATTATTACTAAACGCTTAGATTTTGGAGGGTTTTGAATATTGAAATCTAAAGGTATTATTTCATTTTGATCTGATGATAAGCTATCGTTTGTAATCAAGAGTTGATCTACTTTGTCAATTCGCCCTCTTAGCGCAAATGATGATTCATTTTCTGGAAGTCCTAATTTCACATACTTTTTGCCATCACTAGATAATTCCCACTCGGAAGCAATTGGAGCCACATCTGATAAATCAAAATCGGATTCTAGCATTCTGCCAATTCTTCCGCCAATAGTAATCGGAATACCCTCCTCAATCCAACCTTTCCATTTACTTGGAGAGACTCCGATTAAATCCCTACACCGATGAGCTGAAATCCCATCTTCCCTGCGCATCCACGGGGCTTTCTCTTGAAGTGTTTGAAGTGCTACTTTCCATGCTGCTTCTAGATCGAGGGGCCCATCAATCAATGGTGTTGGGGACGAGGGGATTGATCCTTCCTGTAATCCATGAGCGCGTAATATCGATTCTTCGATTTGATGAATTATGTCCCCTCTTGCAGTTGCTGCTAAATCTTCTTTCAATTCGTCATTTTTGCCTAGATACATGTGGCGCTGATACCATGCCTTCCTCGGGCATTCTAACCATGATTGAAGTCTTCCTTGAGACCAAATCGATGGCATCTTTAACTGCATCTCGCCCCTTCCAGTAATAGAATCGAGTGAATCGATTCTAGTAGATGGAGGATTAATTGGCCGGGGGTCTATTGGTACGCTAAGTCCCTTTTTACCCATAACTCCCAAGTGTGGCCAAATCATAGAATTTCGTCCACTTGCCGGTTTAGTCTTAGTAGGCATTAGTTTCAAGTCAATGGATTGTACAAGATTGCTGGCTTCGCTAAAATCGAATATCTCACCTTCGTCCAAGTGGTTTCCGATTCTTCTTCTGGAAAATTGATCGGATAGGATTTCAATTTCTGCTGCTGCCAATAATGAATCAACATTCAAAGGAGGTTGAGAGGGTGTTCTAGATTCTATTGAAGAAAGTCCTGCTCTTTGAATAGTATCTCGATTCAGTGAACCGCTTCTATGAGTACGTACTTGATTATTCGACATTTCCATTGCACTTACTCTGTACACCAGAGTGTTCTCGCCATCAATCGTTCTCCACTCCCAAGAACGATTGCTAGTTTCAGGGCTCCAAAGTGATTTTTCCATGAATTTTGGTTCTTCATGCATTTCTGAAATTTCTCCTTCGCGATTAAGATCGCTAAACCATTCATCTAGTGGGCCTGCTAATTCCACGCCTTCTTCTAAACTTGAATCAATTATCACAATATTTTTTGCAGAATTTAGTAAATGGCGCAATATATGTCTCCCTTGTCTAAGTGGTTCATCGGGCCGGTGTAATCCGATTTTCATTCTGCTACTTTCATCTAACCAAGGAACCTGAGCTGGTTTCATAGACCAATTTTCAGCATCCAGATTACACAGTATCAAATTTTCAATTTCCAGACCATGTGCTTGAGAAGGTGTCAAGATTTTGATTTCCTTATCTCCAGCCCTTATACTAGGTATTTCGGTTTCAGCAGATATATTTTCCAAAATCTCGCTAAGCTCGCTAGACTCGATTTCGATATTTTCGTCTCGCAATTTTGACAGTGCGGCCATTAAATATTGTAAACCAGGTATGGTATTGGTAACTAGTTCATCTCTAGAAGCTACTGTTTCCCAATCTATCTGTTCGATGCAAGAATTGATCCACGAGATTACGTCGCTAGGCTTTTGAGGTAATGGAAGAGTTTGTTTTGATGAACATCCAATTACTGGTTGCGATAGAGATTCTTGGTCGTTTTTGGATAAAATAGGACTCATCCAGTTTGCAATACAGGCCACCCACCATTGACACTCCTCTAATTCCTTCATTCTACGAATTGGATCAACTCCTGCCCTAGGTGTTGCTTGTGAAAGGACGGTTTGCCACCTCCTTAGGGCGCCTCTGCCGCCCAGTAAATGGAACCCTCTCGCAATTTCAGATAGGATGCCCGCATGTAGGCGCGGTTGCCATCCTTCTTCCGTAGGATGTTGTAACTCAAGCATGGGCCACGACATTGGTAATTCGATTTGAGACCAGACGTCATTCAAACGCGATAAAGACCATGCTTCCTCTCCCTGTGATAAATTTGCTATCGAAATAATTCTGGCTACAGCACTACTCTCATTCAATTTAACAGATGGAGTTGCTAATCTGTGCCCCATCATCTCAAGATGTGGTTTTATGGATTCTTTAACTGAGTCAGCATTACCGCTTACAATCAAAACCTGCCCTTGTAAATGAGACAGAATATTCGCAGTTGCCAATACTGAGTGATCTTGTAATTCGCACATCAAATGGCTTATCCTAGAATTTCTACCCCGTCCAATTATCGATTGCCATTTTGGAGAAAAATCAGCTGCTAATACCTCATGATTAGGTAGCCATTCAGGAAGACCATCACCATTCCTAATCGGCGCTATGTCTTCGAGGTACTCTCCATGATAACCCAATCTATGTGAGCCGGGGTTAACCAATTGATGTAGTCCTGTAAATCTTGATAACTCTTGTAAAATTGCAATTACAACTTCATCCAAACCCGGAGGATGATCGAGCATGATAATTCCTTCAACATCTGATATTGTAAAAGGCGCTTCTTTGCATTCTTTCAATTCACTCCATACTGTTCTGTTCAATCGCGAGGGGTGAGTTGCTTGCATTTCTTTCTCTAATTTCTTTAGGACTTTGTCGCATGATTTTGCTCCAGGATCCCCTTCCCATCCCCATGGTTTCTTGAGTTTGATTAGTTCACTATGTAAAGACAATAATCGACGACTCCTAGACCTAGACCAACGATTCTGTGGATTTGCTTGTAACAAAGGGAAGTAATGGTTTCTTGCTGCTTTCGCCAATGCCCTATGTGTTTTCTCGAATAATACGCCATCATCATCCATTAACACAGGTAAGCGTAAATCAAGATGTAAGATTCCTACTAATCTCTTAATTGTAAGATGATGTGTAGTGTCAATGGCTTTGCCATTTCCCTTTGTATGAAGTATGTCTATCGCTTGTTTACGCGACTCTTCGCTCGGATGTATGATCATAAATCTACGCCCGCATAACAATGCTTCAACTAACCAATCAGGCATTGATTGGCCTGAAGGAACTGCCTCCATTGACAGTCCCGTTGGATGTTGTCGAGTCGAAGTCATCATCGGGTTGTCCGCCTAACGGACCAACTCGGTGACGGTGGTTCTTGAACCCACGCGTAAATCCTTAGACAAACTATTGAAAACGAGTAAAGTGTCGCAGGTTTATGCGAACCCGAATTATTCTTGTTGTGCTTCTTCTAGGGATTTCTACAATTCCAACATCCCAAGCAGGAGCTCCAGAAAGGTTGGATGAAGTAGGGGCCGTCTTTGGTGGTGTCCAAATCAATGCCACTTCATCTGCAAATATTACCCTCGAATTTTCTGAGCTCCCTGCAATTGTTGAAGATTACACCGCGACTTGGTGTACAAATTGTGTCGAAGTCGAACATGCTCTAGATGATGTTGAAGAAACCAATCACATGCAACAATACCATTTCCATAGATTCATTTCAGAAAATGAAGACCCTCTTGGTTCCCAAGAAGGAGATGAGCGGTGGATTGAAAGATATGAACAAAGAATACCTCCAACCGTAATTTTCAACGGTACAATACAACAGGTTGGAAGCGTACCTGCAAGCGATTCATTACAAGACGATTACAACGCTAACCTTCAGAACTATCTGGATATTGGCAGTGGTTTCTCTTCATTGGGATGGATACCAGATGAAGGAAATATGAGTGGAGTAGTAGCATGGAATCTAAATGTTGACATGTCAAATTTCCCTGCGAATAGCACAATTAAATCATCTATATGGGTGGTTGAGGACTTGGCTTATTTCCCTGACGGCAGTAATGGAGAAAACTACTACCATGAGAGTGTTAGAGCTATAATTGAACTAGGTGAAAACCAAACTGGAACAATGGAAATTACCTTGCCCAGTGCATACGACGATAACGATTTAGAAATCCATCTGATCCATGAAGTAATTCTGCCAAAGGTCATTGACGCAGAAGAAGAGGATAATTCCGAAGATTCTGTCGAAGAGGAAGACTCTGATGAAGATGGTGTTTTGCCAAGTATCGGTTTGTTGCCAGTACTGGCGCTGACAATGTTTGCTGCCATTATTGTGCAGCGAAAGCAGCAATAATTCGGTCAACATCTTCATCTGTAATATGAAGGTGAATTGCGACTCTAACCCTATTATATGGTAAATCAAACATATCGATACCATATTCTGCTAAAGAAGCCACTACATCAGCAGCAGGAATGTTACAATTGACATAAACTAAATTCGATTGGACCGCTTCTAAATCGACACTAAAGTTGTCCATTGCATCTATTGCTTCAGCTACTCTTCTTGCGCGTGCATGGTCTTCTGCCAATCGATCTACATGGTTGTCCAATGCATACAATCCTGCAGCCGCAAGAACACCAGCTTGCCTCCATCCTCCTCCGAACATTTTTCTCCAGCGATGAGCCTTGTTGATGAATTCTTGAGAGCCAACAAGAACGGACCCCACTGGTGCCCCGAGTCCTTTCGACAAACATATTGATACTGAATCATAATCTCTGCACATTCGTGCAACATCTACGCCAGTAGTAATTGAAGCATTGAATATTCTAGCGCCGTCGATATGAGTTGCACAGTCATTTTCTTTAGCTACTGCTGCGATTTCATCTAACGCCTCTTGGGTATAGCAAGCGCCTCCTCCAAGATTAGAAGTATTCTCAACACAAACTAATTTGCCATCAGGATAATGTGAGCCAGAACCTTCTGCTTTACGTATTGCAGATTTCACCTGAGATGCTGTCATAAGCCCACCTTCACCTTCTACCAGAGAGATGGATACTCCGCATAATGCCGCATATCCTCCGCCTTCATATTTGTAAATATGAGCGGTTTTGTCACATACGATTTCGTCGCCAGGTACGGTATGTGTTCTCAGTGCGATGGCATTTGACATAGTCCCACTAGCAACGAATAGTCCTGCCTCTTTTCCAAACATCTGTGCTAGACGGTTTTGAAGTTCATTCACTGTTGGGTCATCTCCAAGAACATCGTCTCCGACTTCTGCTCTTTCCATTACTGCACGCATAGCCGCAGTAGGCTTGGTTACTGTGTCGCTTCGCACATCTACACGGTCAGATGGATACTCGCGCATGAACAGTCCACGCCGCTTTCACTCAAAGCAGTTTCAGGTCACCGGTTATTGCATCAACAGCCGAACGAGGCGATGGTCCAATTCCAAGAACTGTGACTGTCCCTGGAGGAATTTCAGTATGTCCTGCATCTTTGATTAATGAACACACAAGTCCTCCTGCTAACGCCTTAGCATACAATTGTCGAAGGTGTGGTTCATCATCAGCACGTAGTACAATTTTGCGCGCCCCTACATTATTCCAGCGTTCGTACAATCTAGCTGCTTTTTTCTTAGCCAGAATTGCACAATTTACAGCTGCGTGTGAACATTGAGCGGCAAGTTTGCCTTTCGACAGCTTCAGGTCATCGCGGGTCACGAGGACCATGGTGACTTCATTAAGCGGAGATGACATCAGCCTCACCAATTACCTCTGGCTGTGCAAGTTGTGCAGTCTCTTCATAGACCAAATTAGCAAGCCAAGGTGCGATCCAGAATACAGTAACCAAACTGGCTACAGCATGCAATGCATCGAAAGGTAATCCATTCAATAGATAAATCATAAATTCAGAAAATGTTGTTCCGGTTGTTATTATGGATAATGAAACCCACCAGTCAAACAATACAGATGCAATTACTGCTGTGATAGATAATCGCTTCATATAAACAACATTGTCAACTACAAGTCTAAGGCGAGAGCCGGCAAATGCGACTGCTGCCCAGCCACTTGCTTGGAATAGTGTCCACAAACCGTGTGACAAGACAAGATTGGATAACATTGTAGCAATGATTGCAAATGCCATTCCTCTACGGGCACCCAAAGTTGCGCCCATCACTAAACACATTACAGTGAGAGGTTGAACATTCGGCAATGGTTCGAGTAAAATTCGACTCGCTGCGGCGGCAACTGTAATACTTGTTAATACAAGAATCTCTCTTTTTGGAGAGTGCGTTGGCCTGCATAAAAGGATGAATGATATGCTTATCAAAGCGATATTGACAACCAATAATTCGACAGGGGCGAGTGTTGGGCCGTGGACCCCGTCGGTTAGTACCATGGACAGCGGTAGAGTGTTCAAGACTTGAACTTCACGCTGGAGACCATCGTACAACACTGTCTTCTGAAAGTTTTGCTTCAGTCATTCCAACAGAAGACCGCTTGCCATCGACTGTGAATTCCCAACCCTCGCCTTGGATATTATTGAAAGAGACGATCCAAGTCCCAAAATCGTAAGACTCCTTCACAATTGTGATGTTCGATTCTTGAGCGGCAACATCAGTCAAATCCTCAACATTTTCATAATCGCTAAATCCACCGATTGCAACTTCTCCATCAGGTAATTCGAATACAATGACTTGGGTGCCTTGCCATTCTTCTGGCCAAGATTCATCCCAATCTCCTGGCGGATCTTCTAATGTATCAACTTCCTGTGACCAAAAATTCGAAACATCAGGTAAAATGAATATCATAATCACTAGAAGTAGTAGTAACCCAATCTTCGTCGCCATTTTATTGTTCTTTATTATTTGAAAAAAGAACATTGTTACACATAATACTACAATCAGCGAATGTAGTAAATATCCCTCATCAATATCGGATTCTGACTCTTCTTTTTCAGAATCACTTAGTGAAACGTCCGGCAAGAACACCATCAGTATTCCATTATCATTTCCAAATGCCATTTCTCCATTGGCGCCAAAAGCAACCCCTGCCGTAGTGTAGGTGTCGTGTACAGTAGAATAGGTCACTATACCTGCTCCAGGAAACCCTACGCCCCATCCTCCTTGAGGAGAATTATTTGGAAACCAAATTGTATCATTGAAATGGTTGTAGGAAATCTCTCCATTAGTACTGAAACCAGACTTACCCACCAAACTACAGTTGATGGAACAATCAAACCAAATTAGATTGGAGCTAGTCCCAAGATATACGTCTTGATTGACTAACAGCGGTATTGCAGGAGAATAACCTTCTTCCAATATTAATTGTTGATTTAGATAGATTTCAGATCCAGTGCCTGTTTGTAAATGAATTAATACACCAGCATCTGTGACGATAGGCGCATGTCTAATCTTGCCTTCCCCAATGGTTAGATTGCTAACTGTGCCTTGTTTAGATATGGTATTCAGAACACCGTTCTCATTTCCCAAAAGATAGTTTTCTTCAGTTACAGTTACTCCATTTCTCCATCCTAATTCAGGTAGTTCCACTCTCAATGATTCTGTGCCATCACTCAAGCAAACCTTCGACAGTCCTTTTCCAGTAGGAACAACAACATCGTCTCCATCAATGGCCATTGCTCCTGTTATCCCATAAGACTCTGATTCGGTCTGTAATTGCCATAATAATGAGCCTGAATAGATGTCTATGGCTGTCAAAAGTCCATCGGTCCATCCTACCAAAACCATCTCATTCCATGAACCACATTCGCCTTCACCAGCATCCACATACAGCAGAGGACTCATGTCGTGATTGGTAGAATTTTCACCCTTAAATTGCCAGTTTTCATCACCCGTCTCAATATCGAATGCGTAGACATGAGGGCGTTCTTCTCCAGTCCAAAATCCGGATGTTCTAACAATTACTTGATCATCTACAATGATTGGTTTTGTCGTGATATAACCGTTTTCCAAATTAATTTCCCAAGAGCTAGAATGTTTATCTGCGCCAGTTGAGGAAGGAATCAACAAGCACAAAATGAGACAAACTAAAATCAAACTTCGTCTCATTAAGAATGCCTCATAATCACTTCTCGTAAGAGTGCACTAACCTGTTTGCCATCAGCAGCGCCGCCGCATTCTTTCATCACTAATCCCATTAGAGGCCCTAATGCGCCCATGCCGCGTTCCTTGACGAAATCTAGTCTGCTATCGACAACCTTTTCGACGATTGACAGTAAATCTCCAGTATCTGCTGGTTTGATTCCTAATTCTTCTGCTTTGATTGCAATTTCATCCAAACTAGGATTCATTCCGGAAAATTCTTCGATAAGCTTAGTCATTCCTTCTCGTGTTACATGTCCTGCTTCTTTAGCAGCAAGAACTAGAGCCATCAAACTAACTTCACCGTCGTTCTCAAGAAGCATTGTCGCCCATGCTTTTGGAGGAAGACCTTGGTTGTGAGCAACAAAGTGATCATCCAATTCTCTTGACAATAATTGTTTAATCTGGTCCTCGCTAATCTTGAATTCTTGTAACCTTTCTAATCGCTCGGTTTGATTCATTGGAAGATTGTTTAGTACCTCTTGCCAATGTTGTGAGGTTATTGTAACTGGAGGGATGTCTGTTTCAGGGTACATTCTGGCGCCACCAGGAAGGGGGCGCATTGGTGTAGTTGTACCATCCTCTGGAGAACCTTTTTTGATTACAACATTGCGAACTTCTTGAGAGATTCTATCAAATGCTTGTCTTGCACGATTGAGGACACTTTCTAATGCTAATTCGGCTTGCCATTTTGGCGCCAAACATAACACGAAAGCATCTACTCCTTCCAATAGTTCTCTGGTTGAGTCAACGCAGTTTTGGTCGATCCCATATGCGGGTAATTCATCAGAGTGGAATACGCCTGCGACTCCTGCTAGTTTAGCCGCTCCTGCAAGCTCTCTCCCTAATCGAGGCATCTGTGCACCATCAGCATCGAATTCCTTCACTCCAATCAATCCCTCAAACCCGGGCAAAGGTAAGGCTAGCATTACAGAATTAGATTCCAAGCCCGATTTTACTCTCTTGGATTCGCAGGAAGCGAATGCCGTGCTAACGTCAACCAATCGTAATTCAAGTAAATTTGAAACTTCAGTATGGACTGATGGTGATTCTATTCTCCTATCACTAGATAATGCCGGCAATCCATGATTTGACCTCAGTTTATTTGCAAGGCGATAAAAGTGTAATTGCCTAGCCATTTCACATCTTATTATCTTAGGAATCCAATCTAAATCCTGACAACCTTTGATCTCAACTCTATCTCCACACATTATTGAAACATTCAGATCTTGACGGATGCTGCCTAATCCCCTTCGAACCCTTCGAGTATCTCTCAGCGTCCTGCCTAATGCAATCGAGGTTTGCTTAGCATGATTTGGGTTCTTAACATCTGGAGCGGTTGCAATTTCTATCAACGGAATACCCAAACGATCTAAGTTCCAGGTTACGACTTCTCCTTCAGGAGTCAAAGTACTATCCAGTTTACGTGCACTGTCTTCTTCAAGACACAATACATCTATTCCTACTGGTCCTCCTTCGGTTTCCAAAACTCCATTCGTAGCAACAAGAGTGGTTCGTTGGAACCCACTTGTATTCGAACCATCGACTACTGTTTTCCGCATTGTCTGTAATAGTGGAACCGGGTGTGCTCCAATCATTCCTGAGACTGTTAGTGAAATATCCAAAGCATCGCTATCGTGTGGAAGTGGTGGCTGTTCATCGAGTTCAATCAATCCAGAATTTGGAGACTGGCAATAGACGAATGAACGATTTCGACGGGATTCGAATCTTGCTGCAACATCAACCGCACCTCCTTCCCCACTTGCGGAGCGGAGGCGGCGGTTAAATCTAGGCCAATCTGCAGGTAATGTGTCGATTGTTATGTCGTGCAATACTCCTGGTTGCCTAGAATGCAATTTGCCTGTAGCTAATTGTTGGTGAACCTCAATTCCGCACATGAAACCAAGACCTTCTGGGTCTAACAATGCAGGAGTTCCCACATCTCCTTCTGGTTCCATGTTACCACCTGTAGAGCCTCATCGATATGAGCACATCGTATCAGACCGGTTGTAGTGTCTCATATCCACCCGGTCGCATTAATCTTCCATCCCTACAAAGTGCGTCGATCAAATCTTCTGCTGCATCACGAGCAATGTCGCTTCTTCCGGCTTCGGTCAAAACATCGTTTAGTGATACGACTTGGCCTGTTTCTACGTGTAATCTTCTAACGATTTCGAGAATTGTTCTCTCGCGGTTTCTTGCTGTTGCTTTCTTACCAGACTGTAGTGTGGTTTCATCGAAATTTTCACCCATTAATTCATGACGCCAAAATCGTGTCAATCGTATGGAACGTTCAGCATCCTCGATGGTTGCCTCTTCGGACAAGCGCACTCTTGCAGATGCTTGCGCCAAGCGATAAAGTCCTTCGATTGCCCTTGCTGAAATCGATATTGAATCGTGGGACTCTCCGCCCTTTCTCCTTGTTTCAACATAATATTCTCTTAAGGCATCGCGAGCTTCCGAACTCAATTTTGGATGTATTGTTCGCTTAGCAAATGCGACGTATTTTCTAATCAACTCCCTATTTACAATTCCTTTGTTTTCGTCAAGTCCGTCGTTAGCAGCAGACTTTGTAGGATCTACTGCACTGCCTTGATCAATCAAAATCTCAGGTGTAGAATTGGCTCTATTATTCATGATATGATTCGCAATCATAGTATCATGATCTGCTGCGGGCTGGTCCGTCAATAGCCAAATTACATCAAATCGAGAAATCAGTGCTGGTTTGAGGTTTATCTGCTGTGTGAATGGGACCTCAGATACAGATTG
>QQSA01000002.1:16539-30117 GCA_003602535.1 Candidatus Poseidoniales archaeon | reverse complement strand
ATTTCGACGATGAATATGATGACGATTACGATGATGATTTCGACGATGGCCTAGATGATGACTTCTTTGATGACCTGTGACCATAATAGTAGTATTATTCATAATGTGTACCAGTTAGCAAGGTTATACAAGGGGCCTGATTATGCCATCTATGAATTCGAATATTGGTAATGTTGGGCGAGGTTTCGCTGCATTTCTATCACCGCCCCCTGAAGGCGTTGTTCGTTTCACAGTTGGCCAACCTAATTTTCGAACCCCAGATTCAGTTGTTGAGGCTGCCAAAACTGCTCTTGATGACGGTGAGCACGGATACACAAGAAGCCAGGGTAGCGAAGAGATTTGTGATACCGTTGCTGAACATTTAACCAAATATGGTATTGATGCAGATCCAAATGATGTTTTGATCTCGCCCGGTTGTAAACAAGCCCTACTCTATGCGATGATGACGTGCTTAAACCCTGATGATGAAGTAATTCTTTTTGCGCCCGCCTGGCCATCATATGATGGAATGTTGAAATTGATAGGTGCAATTCCGGTTCATGTTCCGGTAAAAAGAGAAAATTACCATCCAGACTTAGAAGCAACTAAGGCTGCGATTACTCCAAAAACTAAGGCCATAATCATCAACTCACCTAACAATCCAACTGGAGCTGTTTACTTACCAAGTGAAATTGAAGAATTGACAAAAATAGCCGTAGAAAACGACCTATGGATATTCGATGACATGATCTATTCAGACCTTGTTTACTCTGAACACTCATATGTTTCCCCTGCGACAATTGCTGGTGGAAAGGAGCGTACTTTGACTATTGGCGGGTGGTCAAAAATCTGGGCCATGACTGGATGGAGGTTGGGCTGGATAACAGGGCCTTCGAAAGTTATGGAGGGAGTGAAAACATGTCAAGCGAGTGCTGCAAGCCATGTTCCTACTTTCCTAATGGGTGCCGGAGCATTAGCATTAGAATTAGAAAATGAGCCCAAAGAATTCTATGAGGCCTTTGCTGAAAGGAGAGATGTATTCCATTCATTGCTCGAAGATATTGATGGAATTAATGCCCCTAAACCAGAAGGAGCATTCTATATCTTGGCAGATATTTCTGAAACTGGAATGGACGATATTGAGTTTGCTACTAGAGCTCTTGAAGAAGCGCGTGTACAAGTTGTTCCTGGTTCTTTAATGCCTGGAGGAGAGGGTTTGATTCGAATGAGTTATGGCACTGATTTAGAACAAATAAAGGAAGGATGTAAACGCCTCAAAGAGTGGTTACAGAGTTGATTAAAAGTCAGAGTTCTTAGAATGGCGAACGATATTCGCTAACTTCATCACTAATTCTCAACAATTGGTTATATTTTGCAACTCTATCTGAGCGTGCAGGTGCACCTGTTTTGATCTGTCCTGCTCGTGTACCTACCGCTATATCTGCAATAGTAGTATCTTCGGTTTCCCCTGAGCGGTGACTGACAACAGAATTCATTCCATGAGCAGAGGCCATGTCCATAGTTTCTAATGTCTCAGTAATTGTTCCTACTTGGTTAACCTTGACTAGAATTGCATTTGCTGCCTTTGATTCTATTCCCATGGATAGGCGTTCTGTCTGCGTGACAAACAAGTCATCACCAACCAATTGGACTTTGTCGCCAATATCTCTCATACAATGCGACCAGCTTCTCCAATCATCTTCTGCGAATCCATCTTCGATTGACAGAAGTGGATAGTCGTCAACCCATCCAGCATAAATTTCTGATAAGTCCTCTCCAGACAGGACCTTTCCATCCATGTGGTATGCTCCGTCTTTGTAGAACTCTGTCGAAGCGACATCCAGGGCTATTCCTATCTCCTCAGTACTATACCCTGCACCTTCTATTGCTCGGACCATGTAACCTAGTCCTGCTTCATTTGCAGGAAGGTTTGGTGCAAATCCACCTTCATCACCTACACCGCCCAGTAATCCGTCAGCCTTGAGTTCCTTCTTCAGTGAATGATAACATTCAACTCCTGCCCGAAGTGCTTCTGGGAATGTGTCAAAACCATGAGGCATCACCATAAATTCCTGTACATCAACATTTGATGCTGCGTGAGCACCCCCATTGAGTATGTTAAGCATTGGAACTGGCATTAAACCTCCAGCCACGCCACCTACATATCTCCAGAGAGGTAGTTCGTGTAGGGCCGCGCCTGCATGCAAACAGGCCATAGAAACGCCCAGCATTGCGTTAGCGCCCAGATTGGCTTTGTTTGGAGTTCCGTCAAGTTCTATCATTACTTCATCAATTGCTTTTTGATCATCGACAGGCATACCAACAAGTGCTTCTTGAATAGATTCCACGACATTATTGACGGCGTTGTCAACGCCTTTCCCCAACCAACGAGATGCATCTCCATCGCGTAATTCAATTGCTTCATATGCGCCAGTAGATGCGCCACTAGGAACCATTGCACGGCCAAGGAGGCCCCCATCAACATAGCAATCCACTTCGATAGTTGGATTGCCGCGGCTATCTAGAACCATTCTTGCGTCAAGACCGGATATGATGTCAGACATTGTTGTGCCTCTAAACTAGGCGAGGAGCACTCCGTCCTTGAATCAAACGGAGAATTTAGGACTGGTTTAGCCACTTCATCCAGCCCGAGATAACTGATTGATTAAATGGTACATCATTATGAGATTTGCATTTCCTTATCCAACATAGTTGTTCAGAGTCAGGAGTTACAGAGAATAATTCTGCTTTGAATAAAAATCCACTATCAATAGTGTGTTTGAGTGATCTATTGTCCTCTACAAAACAATGAATCAAACTCCGGGGATAATGACGTATCACTCCTAAATTTGGTGAGCAGAACAGTAGAGACGATTTCAAGAAAACCAGTGAATCTCCCGATGACTTGTCGATTTCGTGGCCTTGGATTTCGCATCCATACAATATTGCTGAAACATCAATTTGATACCAATCATTTTGCTTCTTAGATAAATTCAATGTAGATATATCGTCCAAGAAGATTTGTACTTCTTCGTCCGAAACGTGGCCTGCAGTGTTCATCAGTATTCCCAACAAAATGGGCTCTTTTAAGGCAATGGTTTTTTCTAAATCCCAAGAAAAGATTCATAATAGAACATTATATTGGCCAGATTGCGAGATTGTATTAATCCCAAATCCGGAAGAACCCCTTCCTATAAATTACAATATATTGGCTGATTTTGCCCTTTATAATACAATTAAACACCTTCATATACAAATAGCGGAACCGGCAGTCATGGTCCGAATCGCTGAAATCGATCGTGCAATACTAGCCGAGTTAAGGAAAAATGGACGTATGTCTTTCGTTGAGTTAGCGAAATTGGTAGGGGCTAGTGAACGTACTGTGCGCACACACGTTAGGCGTATGGAGGAAATGGGCACCATTAGAGGGTACACTGTACGCGAAGGCGGAGTTGGCCTTACTGCCCTTATTCGAATCAAGGTATCACCTGGAGCTGAAATTGGAACTTTCGCTGGCGAAGTAACTGGTTGGGAAGGTGTTGAAATTCTTTACGAAGTCTCCGGAGATGCTGATCTTATTGCTCTTGTTCATGTTGATGACACTATGGCGCTTAGAACTCTACTAGATAGAATGTGGATGGCTGCTCCTAGTGAAATTGCAAGTACAACCACGGAACTTGTACTCGAACAATACTGATTGAAAATACTTTAGAGAACGCCCTCGAGTCAGGGCCATGTCCTCTACAGATTCGCTGCAAGACACAATTGCAGTAATCGATAAATTCACTTCCGAAAGAGATTGGGAGCAGTTTCACACTGTGAAAAATTTAGTCGCATCAATCTCTATTGAAGCAGCTGAATTGAGTGAAACAATTCAATGGGTAAACCCTACTGAAGTCGAAGTATTACAAGACCAAAGATTGGTCCAGAATATTAGTCACGAATTGGCTGATGTAATGGTTTATTGCTTGAATTTATGTTCGAAGTTGGAACTTGATCCAATCAAAATAATCCATGAAAAGATGAAGCATAATGCTGAGAAATATCCGGTCGAGAAGTCATTTGGTAACTTTAAGAAGTACTCCGAATACTGATGTTACAAATCTAGAATGATTATCTCAGATTCGTCAGAACATCGGTTGGCAACCGCAATATACAGTGACAGTAACGACCAGACATGGCTAAATCTCATACCAAGTTAGCCAAGTTCATTCATTGGACATTCATAATTTTGTATATTTATGGTATCTTTAAGCAGGTTGATGACTTAGAAGATTTAGAGGATAAAAGATTACTAATTTTTGAGGTGGCCTTTGCCGCTACCTTTCTACTGATTGTGATTGCGAGATACTTCTACATGAGGCGATTCAAGACCTTTTTAGGCTCACGTGAAGAGGTTCACATTGTACACTATTATTTTGCAAAAACTGTCCACAAATCAATGTACTTGTGCCTAATTCTACTACCCCTAACCGGTTTACTAATTGCTGGATTGTACACTAAAGGGTACACTGACGAAGATGAGTTGGTAATTGGTTTAGTGCTTGGGTTACATGAGTTTGCAGCCGTATTTAGTTACATATTGATTGCAACTCATGTATCGGCGGCGATTTATTCTAGACTCAAGGGTGAAGGGGTTTGGTCGTCAATGGTTCCAGTTCTAAAGGAAAAGGAGAACCATTCTACAAACAAGGTAATCGCAAAATTATCGGAAATCGAAGAGCGTTTTTACGACAAGGTCGAAGATTTGATCCCCTCTAAAAAAGAATAATTTCGTATATTTTATTCCCATGAAGTGTCAAATATTGCTGAATCGTCCTTGAAAGATTTGAACTCCAAATGGTTACCGCATGGATCTTTGATGAACATTGTAGCCTGTGATCCTGGTTGGTTTTCATATCTAGTATATGGGCCGATTACGAACTCAATGTCTTTTGATTCGAATCTTGCTCTTAATTGATGCCAGTCGTCCCAATCCATCACCAATCCAAAGTGCATAGCTGGAACTTGTTTTCCGTCTACTGGGCTAGTGGTTAATTCTGGCATTTTTGGAACTAAGTGTGCGACGATTTGATGGCCGTAGAATTTGAAAACACAGGATTCTTTTTTCTCTCTGCCTGTTGAACATCCAAGAGTATCAACATAGAATTTCTTAGCCGCTTGTAAATCGTCTACGGGAAATGCCAGATGGAAGGGGCGTAGTGGTTTTGGAGGAGAATAATCTATTCCGCATGATCTGCAGACTTGATCATCGTCCCAATCACACTGGCGGATACACCCGCTCATAGTTTCCACTTCACGCTACAACCGATCGATTCGGTGCGGTTTACTGGAGGCATGTCTCCCATTGAAAGCGAATCCATTGCGTCTGCCAAATCTCGAGTTGTTGCTTCCATTGCGTTGCGTGGTGAGTTGTCTAATCGCCCTCGATAAACAACCATTCCCTCTCCATTTAGAAGGTAAAATTCTGGGGTTCTCTTCGCACCCCATGCTAATGCAACTTCTTGGGTTTCATCATACAGGTAAGGGTAAGGCATGCCTTTGTCCGCACGCTTCTCCATATTCTCAAACGAGTCTTCTGCATACACGCTTGCATCATTGGAATTAATTCCTACAAAGCCCATTCCGAGTTCTGCAGCTTTTGCAGCAGCTTTGTTTATTCTGTTTATACTTCCAACAACATATGGGCAGTGATTGCATTCAAACAATACAACTGCGCCCATTTCTGTCATTACTTCATCGAGTGTTACTTCTCCGCCTCCATTAGCATTTGCTAAACTGAAGCCGCTTACTACATCGCCAGGTTCGTATCCCATGTCAATCCGTATTGGTTATTGCATATCAGATTGTGGCTAAAGCCATGTCGCATTCTTCTCGGCGACGGCGGGCTACGGCGTGATCTGGTTCAATTGCCAAAACGCCCTTCCATGCGCCCGATGCTTCAACAAATCTTCCTGCTTCATGGTGAATTGCGGCTATGTGTAATCTTGCATCTAGGTGGTTGCCATCACAGCGTACTGCTGCCTCAAAGTCATTGAGTGCTGCTTCTTCGCGTCCCCAATCAAGGTACAGTAGTCCCCTTTGATGCCACGCATCGGTATGATCTGGTGCTAAGCGAAGTGCTTCGTTTAATGGAGCCTCTGCCTTCTCTGGCCGTTCCATCGAAATGTAACATGCTGCAAGTTGGGTAAGGCCATGATAATGATGTGGTGCATCTTCAACGATTTGTTCCAGATCGGTTTTAGCTTCATTCCAATTTGATAACATCATATTGGCCTCTGCCCTACGTAGCTTTGCCAATGCAAGTTCGGGCGCTAATTCCAAAAGCACATTTGAATCATCTAATGCCCCTTGAGCGTTCCCACTTGCCATGTGAATACTCGCTCTATTCAAGCGTGCACGAACATGTGTTGGATCTGTTTCTATTGCTTCATTAAAGTACGATAACGCTGCATTTAGGTGACCTTGGTTTGCCGCAATATTGCCGCGAACATAGGAAACTATTGCCCCGTCCCCGCGTATGGATGCTGCATCGATATGTTGTGTAGCTCCCTCTAAATCTCCTTTATCGAGACATAGTAATGCAGATTCCGCAGCCGCACTTGGATCTTCATCCGGAAGGAGTCTGCGTGCTCTGGTCAAAGTCTCTGTAGCTTCATCTCCCTTACCTAGCAATCTCTGAACTCGGGCGAGTCCAAGCCAAGCAATGCCCGATTCTCTATCGAGTTCTAAAGCAGCCTCGAATGATTTGGAAGCGTCTACAAGCAAGGTCTGATCTGTGTCTCCTGTGCCATCACGAAGTCTGTCTGCATTTGCAAGATGCATTCTTCCTTCAACTACGTAAAGGTCGGGATGTGAAACTCCTTCTGGCGCTGAGCTTAGTACATCCCATGCTTCTGTATGTCGGCCTTGTAATAAGCGGCGGCTTGCTATTGCAGCCCGAAGGTGTCCGTCAGTGGAGTGTTTTGCTAAACTCTTTTCAAGAGATTCGTCTGACTTTACTTGCTCTCCGCTTGCTTCTAGTAAATCGGACTTCAGCATAACTAATTCAGTTCCACCGGCATCTAAGGCAACGGCGTGAATTGCTGCCTTCAAGGCTTCAGAAGAACGCCCGTGGCTTTCTGAAAGAACTTTGGCACGGATGGCCCATGCCATTCCGTTTTGCCGATCTAATTCTAAGCATTTGTCAACACTTTCCAACGCTTTGCCCTTTTCATCAAGAGCGAATAGGATTTCTCCTCTAGCGCACCAATCGTCAGACCGACTTGGGTCTTCTTCTAGGGCGCTTTCGATAGCCTCGAGTGCTTCAGAACGGGCTCCGGCGCGTTGGCGGAGTCCGGATAACAATGAGCGGTCCGCAGGTGTGTCGACCCCTAGGGCTTCCAGACGCATGATGTCCTTGTGGGCATCTTCATCTCCCATTGTTGCAAGCAGATGGGCATGTGCTCGTAGCAACTCAGGATTGTCTGGGTTCAAAGAAAGACGTTCTTCTAGCCAACGGCGGCGATCGTAAACGTCGCCAGATAATTTGGCTGTATGTTCAAGAACTCGCAATGTTATGTCGTCACCAGGTACTGATGCATGCGACTGCAACAAGAGTTCTCTTGCCCGGGAAACTCTACCGCTTTCTAATGCGATTAGAGCGATACGGCGAGAGTCGGGTGCTGAAAGATATTCCATCTCGTCGATTGTTTCGAGTAAAGATACTGCAAGTCTTGCAGGACCTGGCGCCAACAATGGACTAGTTTCGTGATCGGCGTCTAATGAAATTCCTGCAACAAGTGTTTCTAGTGCAACAATAGCTTCGCCGTGTCCTTGTAGAGCTTCGTGTGCAAGAATTGTTCCATCCAATTCTGGATGGGCGGCTCTTACGCCATCAAGGCCTGCTACTAGGCGTTGAATGCTTGTTTCTAGTCCATCCAGCCTCTTACCAGTCATGGCTGAGGAGGACGCCTGCGCTTCCTGCAGGAGGATCATGCCATCGCCCAGTCCGTCCAGCGATTCGTGGGTTTTTGTGAGCCACCAGCCCAAACCCCCTCCTGCTGCAAACAAACCGAGTCCCATCGAGACGGTGATCGGGTCCATCAACGGCCAGCCATTTTGTTGAGACTATATGCTCTCCGACGCGACTCGCACGCGAGAGGTCGTTTCCGCGACCCTATCTAAACCGCCGAAAGTATCGTCTTTGTCATTCAATTAAGGTAAGTTCAAACGCCTACACCAACCAGTGGGGTTGCAGGGTGAGGTAAATGGACGGCATCCACTGGTGGAATGAGCGCCTTGAGGCGTGGTCCCACGAAGGTTTCGATGTCTCCTCATTTAGAAATTCTCTGCGAGCCGAGCCTGAATTAGCCAGTCAGCTGCTAATTGAATTCGATGCAATGGTTTCGCGTAATCGCTTGCTTAGAAGGAGAGTTATCGATTCTTCAATGCCGCGAGATAAAAAGGGGCGATGGTTAAACGAATTAGATGATGTTTCAAATACCGACAAGCTTCTTGAGAAATGGAATGCCGATGCTAGTTTGAATAGGCCTTGGGAACCTTACGTTCACAAAGCAGAAGAACGGTGGTCTGAGAGAGGTAAGAGGTCAAACTTGAGTGCGATTGTGAGGCGTCTAAACGCATTAGATCCTTCGTCGTTTTCTGCATGTCAACCTTTGTTAATTTTATTTGATGATGTCAGTAGTGAACAATTAATTTCTTCAATGCTGGATGAGATTGAAAATGATGAGAAGAGGCGGCGGAATATTGTCGATGAGATGATTGGCCTCCTGAATGATGAGGGAATAGATGCATCTGATGCCCGTAAGATGAAAATTAGTGACGCATTAGACCATCTAGCATCGCTACAATCTCGAGCCGACACGGCTAGAACTAATCGGCTCAGGATTGAGAAAGAAATACGGCCGTTTGATGAGGAATTGGCTGAACGACTTCTGACCAAAAAAGGAGACGATATTACTTCAGAAGTCGATGCCATTATTGAGAATTTATCTGGCCGATTAAAATCAATTACCGATATGGTTGACGAGTGGAAAATACAGGGGATCATTTTTCCCGAAGGCAACGACATAGCCCCTCAAGATCTACTAGATTGGGAAGCAGGGCTTCCTGAAATTGAGAGAGTTGTAGATATACATCTGCGCGCCCTTGAACGGTGGAGAGATTTCGAAACATTATGGCCAGATAAATGTGGCAATTCCGAATTAGCAGGCCATCTAAATTTAACTGAAGAATTCGTAGACTTAGTAGATGCATTAGATCAAGAGTGGAAAGAATTAGAGTTAGAAGGCATGCAGATAATCAATTCTTGGGAAGATAGAGGCTTTGCTATGGATGTATGGCGCTCTAGGGTCGCTGAAGAACCGCGTAGTGCGGTCTCTTGGTTGAAACGCGATGAAGAGAAATATGAATCTGCATCTAGTTTGGTTGATTCGTTATTGGCACTCGACACTTCAATAGAAGGGGACGAGGAAAATATTCGGCGGATTGCAATATTGAGAGAGTTCGAACTCGATAACAATATACTAGAAGAAATGGTTGATTTCATTGACACTCGCGCACGAAGAGGCGCTAGACACCGCTCAATGTTAGAACAAGAATGGATGGAGTTGATTAGAAGGGGGTTGGTTGAAGACCTTGCAACATCTTCACTTTCATTATCTGAATTCGAGCAATTGGTCTCTGACGCCCGAATCAATAGACGTAGTTCCGGGATTCCTTTAGACAGATTAGAGGAACGGATGAAAGAAGAAATCGAGACTTGGTATCAAAATGGATTTTCGGTAGATGTAATGGAAGAATTGCTAGCTGAGGATCCTATGAGTCTGGCATTGCGGATCACTGCTATCAGAAACGCTGTAGCTAAACACGAGCAGTTGAGGCGGCGTATTTCGGCATTAGATTGGACTAGAGACCCCGAGATGTCAGTTGCGGTTAACATGGATCTTTCGCGCCCAGATAGGTTGGATTCATTAGCCGCTAGTATACCTCAATTAATGATGGATTTATCTCGAAGAAAAGTGGTTGATAAGGATTTTAATTTCATTCCATGGAGGCCGCAAAAGCGTTCTAGACCGGTGTTAATGCCGGTGCCTCAGAACAATGTCGAAGATACTATGGAAGCCATTCTCGAGGAAATGCAATCTGAAGAAGAAGTCGATTTAATCAATTTCGAAAATGAAACTGAACCGGTAATCGATGATCAAAAAGAACAGCAAGATTCTGAAGAAGTTGTTGACGAAATTTCTCATCCCAATAATGTCACAGAAGTTGAGGAAATGGATGTGACAATTATTTCTGAGACAGATGAAGAACTTGAGAAACCAGAAAAGAGAGAAGTGCCGGATTTAGAAAATTCTCAAAATGATTCTAGTATTGATTCAAGCGTTATTGTAGATCTACTCAGAGCACTAGGTTTGGAAAAAGATGCTGATATGTTAAGCGATAATGGTGATTTTTCTGCCGTTAGGAGAATCATTGCATCGCATGTAGGAGTTGAGCCCAGAGACATGAGGCTTGACAGACTCCTACGTCTTTCATTAAGGTTGATGATGAAGGGCGATGAAGACGATGCCGCCAGATTTACTCTAATTCAAACACTAACAGAATTAGCCGGGATTTTGTCAAAATGGACTCGCACTAGACTTGAAGCACGCCATAATGGTTCAAGCGGTGTTTTAATTGAAGACGCCGCTGCATTAGGAATTGCTTTGGAAAGAATCCCTGGGCCTGGAACTCCGGTTCCTCTCGAATTAGATGAATACAATTTACCGCCTCCCGATGACTTAGATGGATTAACCAATGAAGTCAAGGTGCTAAAACGCAGAATTATGTTAGCTAGTTCTGGCGGCGTTCGTTGATTAAGCGCTTAAATCCCCAAGGAGATCGTCTTTCTCATCGTCGGATAAATTGTCCTCTCTCGGAGCAGCTTGCACCAATACTGGTGGCGGGTTTGCATTGCCCATCATCCCCGGCGGAGGGGGCATTCCTGGCATCATTCCAGGTGGCGGCACCGGCATTCCCATTCCAGGCTGTGGGTTTTGTGGCGGTGGCGAGGTCGGATAGGGGTTCATTCCCGGCGGAGGCGGCATACCCATTCCAGGGGGCGGGTTTTGTGGCGGTGGCGAGGTCGGATAGGGGCTCATTCCTGGAGGATTTGGCATACCCATTCCAGGAGGGGGATTTCCTGGCATCATACCAGACGGAGGAGCCGGCATACCCATTCCCGGGGGAGGGTTTCCTGGCATCATACCAGACGGGGGAGTAGGCATGCCCATTCCAGGAGGAGGGCCCTGTGGGGGCGGAGATGGAGGTAAGGCAGGGGGTTCAGGAATAGTAACAACTTGCTCTGTTGTCGGGGCTTCTTCCACCGGCTCTGGAACTTCTTCCATTGGTTCTGGAGTTTCTTCGGCAGGTGCCACCATATCTTCGGATTGTTTGCCCTCTTGCATTATTTCTGCCGGTTTTTGTTCATCCTGAGGTGGCATTGAATTTTCCTCGCTGACCACAGATTCAGAGTGAACTGTTGTCAAATCCTCAGGTGCCATCATAGGTTCGTTTGTCATTGATGGAGCAACTTGTTGCATAGTCGCTGGATCTTGCATCGGGATGAATGTGTCTTGGACTTGTGGCTGGACTGGCATTTGATTTACAGATTCTGCACGTGCCAATTTCTCTTCGGCTTCTGCTAATTCTTTAGCGCGCATTGATTCTTGCTCAGCACTAAACCTCTCTGCGATTAAATCTGCTCTGGCGTCTAATGCGCTAGTGTCTAATTCCTCACCTCGTAAGACCGCTATCATAGCATCATCAACTAAATCCATTGAAAGATTAGTTAACTCGCGATTTGAGCGCCAGCGATTAATGTAAAATGGATGATTTCCTGAATTAGTGGATAAAACAAATCTCTCAGGATCCATCAGTTGTAAAAGAGCTAGTGTTGCAAAAATCGCGAGGGGGATCAAAAATAGTAAACTAATCATAAATGATGAGATGAAGGTCGCACCACTAAGTACCCACCAAAGGCCCTTAAAGTCGTCCAACCAATCCATTCTTTGGTGTGAAAAACCGGTGTATGAGTCACGGCGTGTGGCTAAAATATCCTTAACTGAAGATGATGCTCCAATTCTATCAATACGAACAACTCTAATCAAATCTGAATCTGCAAGAATTGACAAAGTATGGTTGCCACAAGATGATTCTTTCAAAACGAATTCATTCATTCCAGAGCCAGACCTCACCCCATTAGCCCTCATCCTAGGGGGTCCGTCAATCCAAGACTGTATAGTTCCGCTGAACCCTGCAATCAAGCCTGCTAAGGAAGCAGATAGTGCCATCCAAACTCCTTGTCCTAATTCTAAATCTAAGTCGATATCAGGTATAATCAGATACCAAACTAAAACAGATGTCCCTACAAATATGCCGCTAAGTGAAGAAATTAAATTCGGAAGTCTTCTAAGTTTACCAAGCATCGAAAAGACCTGTAATATTGTCGCAGCGAATAATGCCACACTACCGATTATCAGGAATACTGTCGCCAAATATCCTGCATTATGGAAGTCCTTAACTTCAGAACAGTATTCTTCGATCTCATCATCTTTAGAATCTTTACAATCATCGTATAAATCTGAATAAGTCTCTTGTTCTGTTTCACAGTTACTGCCTTCACAGATTTCCACATTTATGTCAGTCAAACCATAATCGTATTCGATGGAGTTATCTCCAGAATCTGAATAATTCAACCATGATTGGTTGATTATTGAATTTGATGCTAAAACCAAGGCGAAAACGGTCAACGCAAGCGCTAGTTGAGCACCGGGGTTTCTATTGATTGTGACTCGTGGCGCTGGCGCTGCTACAGATGGCATTTCGTCGCCCATAAGGTGCGATGAATGCTGAATACTGATGAATCTTCACCTTGTTAGATAATCAAGCATGCTTATCTGTCAACCAAGCAGTTACATCGTCCCTAGCTGCGAAGCCCTTGCCTTCTTTGGTCCCCACAACTGTTTCAATTGCTGCTTCTGATGCGATGTCTAGAATTCTATCACTTACAGCGCCATTGAATACAATTGCGACTGCTCCGTCGGCATCTTCTGCTGCTGCTGCAAGCTTGGAAGGGCCAACTGCATCTGAAATTGATCCGTCTACATTGACGAAAACTGCATTGTTTGCTTTCAAATCAGCAATGTGATCAAAATATTCGTGGACTTCTGCTGGTGCTTCTGCTGCTTCTTCCGATGAATCGTCTTCAAGCCATGCGTCTGCATCCTCGCTAGGTTCATCCTCAGGAAGTTTTGCTGCAAATTTTGCAGCTTCCATCTTCTGAGAAAGACACTTAGTTGCTGTCTTTTGAGGAAGTAATTCCCACTCTTGTCCAACCGGTGCTTGCGCAACAAAATCGATCTTCATTGTTTCATTTAATTGGCGGAATAACATTTCTCCTCCACGATCTCCATCTATTGCCAAGATTACGTTTTCTTTGGTTGCAGCCAAATCGATTAATTCTTGCTTAATCGTCCCTGCTCCATCACAAGAGATAGCATTCTTGATACCGAAGTTCAATAGATTACGGACATCGTTTCTTCCCTCAACAAT
>QQSA01000002.1:0-16400 GCA_003602535.1 Candidatus Poseidoniales archaeon | reverse complement strand
AGTAGATCCTTAGCGCGATCGATGACCGCATTAACTTTGGTCGAGCGCACATCTTGGATTTCTTTTACGCTAATCTTAGCTGCGCAGGGCCCGATTCTATCGATTGTTTCTAGGCTTGATGCAATAATTGCTGTTTCTACATTGTCCATACTACTTGGAATTAGGATTTCTCCATTCACTTTGCCGCCGCTGCTTTTCACTTCAACATCAACGTGGCCGATTCTTGCGGTTCGTTGTAGTTTGCGAAGTTCAAGCTCGTCACCGAGCAGACCTTCTGTCTGCCCCATAATTGCGCCAATAATGTCCTTGCGCTGAACGTTTCCGTTTACTTTTAATTCTGCTTTAATGAGGTACTTCATGGCTTTGTTGGACTTTCCAGACCCGCCTTTATGACCTCCTCCGTTATTTTTTCTTCCCATTGGAATCTCTCCTTGTTCTATACTTTTACACAGCCTTCCATGAGCCTGCCGGCACATTTCCGGAGTGACCATCGCCCTCAAAAAATAAGGGTTTTAGGTCGTGAATCAGATTTGAACAATTGCTCGCACCTGCTTCCCCTTCTTGAACCCTATCTCTGAAAAAAACTCAATATTCGGTTTTTTGAGTTCATCAATGAGGTTCAAGTAAAGAATAGTTGTCGCTTGGTCGTGAGCGGCGAAAATGTTGGGGCACTCAATGTGTTCAGAACCACTACCGAAGTAATGCTTCGTGATGGAGTTCTTACGCGTGAAGAAAAGCGCCTGATCATAAAATTAGCAAATTCCTTGGGACTATCTGAAAATGAGCCTGCAGATGTTTATACTGCAATCCGTGAAAATAAAAAAACGGGTCCTGGAAGAGAAGTTACTCCTAATGAACAGCGTCTTGTTTACACGCGTGTTTTCGAGGTGGCAATCGTTAACGCTTCTCTTTCAAAGGACGAGTTTGCCGTCCTCGCACACCTAAGAGATCAGTTCAGCATCGATGATGAAGATCACGCAAGAATTGAAGCGGATCTCAGAGACATGATTCGTCAGAAGACAGAAGACGAAAATGTAGTCGACAAATTACTTGGAACGCTCAAAGACAGTGTTTCCCTAGTTGGTAGTCTGTTTGACAGTGTTCGAACCAAGAAGGCTTGAGGTGAAGTTGTGGTCGACGACCTCGATCGACTATTCGATGAAGGTTTGCCGAAAGGTAAGAAGGCTCTTTCCTTTCTAAAAGAATCATATGATTGTGGCGCCCAGATCTTAGTTAATCGCACTATTACCGACAAATTAATCGATAAAAGTGGTCTTTCCTTTCACATTGGAACTGATGACCCCACAATGCGTAGAATCGCATCTTGGCTCTTGACTAATTATTCAGATCGATGTGATGATTTAATTCGAAGATTATGGAAAAGGTGTGGTCGTGAAGATGTCAAATTAATCGGTTTGCTGCTTGCCAATATCGAAGGTGACGCTTGGGAGAAGATGTTGAGCATGGTTGACAAAAGCCTCCCATTAGACCTTACATTAGAGATGGCGGAAGAGATTAAGCGTTCAGGGCGTAGTATTCCTTCGGCAGAGTTCTTATCAAAATGGAATCAAAGCAAGATTCAGAAACAAAATGCAATGTTAATTGCATCGCTAGATATGCGAGAGGAGTTTGTACAATTGGTAAGTAATGCTCCGCTAGGAGGAGAGTTGTTCGAACGTATCAGAAAACGTTCACTCGAGGAGTGAGTTTTTGTTGCTCCGCCCTTTACCACTTACATGGCAGACCGTTTTCTACCAGCAGATGACCCTGTTTTGGAAGAAGTTCTGAATTGGACAGTCGCGAGAGATGCTCAAGATATTCGTCGTCTGCTAGAGTGGTTGCCCATGGCTCGCTCCTCCAAAGAAAGACGCGCTTTATTATCACGAGTCCACGAATTATTGGGAGAAGTTGAGTTGTCGCTAGATGGGCTAGATTCAATGCATTGAGGTCTATTTTTGATTACTGGAATCATTGTAGCAGGAGGAAAGTCTTCCCGGATGGGTAAAGATAAATCATTGATTTATTCAAATGTTAAAAGATTGGCAAATGAAATGAGAAAATACGGTTGCGGAAATGTAATCGTGATGTGTGGAACTTCGGATAGATCTGTTCTGTTCGATGAAGAGTGTGTAATTGATTCTGCAGAAACATTGGCAGAGTCCCTTTTTGATTTAATTTCTAATATCGAAGGAAGAATACAAATTGCCCCTTGTGATGCTTATTTGGCGGATGCCGAATTATTTGGCTCAATTGACGGGGTCCCGCTCGATGATAATGAAATGAGGCAGCCATTACTGGCAAAAATCGATTCCTGCGAGGCACTAATTAGAGATGTCAAGTTGACTGAAATGTTTCGGAATATTCCTTCTTGTAATGGAGGGATAAAGGCACGTAACACCAATACTCCTGAAGAACTCAGGGCGATTCAATCTTTCCTGCAGCAAGAAGATCTATGACTGCTGGATACAAAATGTGCTCTTTCTGTTTGATTCGTTCCCCGAGTGAGTGTTCATCATCATCAGGCAATACCAGTACAGATTCTTGAGCTATTATTGGCCCTGTATCCATGCCACTATCAACGAAATGTACAGTGCACCCTGATTCTGTTGCTTTAGCCGCTATGACGTCTTTGTGTGCATTAGCTCCAGGGAAATTTGGGAGTAGAGAAGGGTGTATGTTCAACAACCGGCCAGCCCAGGGTTTGACAAATGTTGGTGTTAGAATTCTCATATATCCTGAAAGTATGATTGCTTCTACCCCATAATCGCCTAGTACTTGATTTACTTCTTCTTCATGCAATAATCGGCGTTCGTTTTTGTCTTCAACTATCGGCAAAGGCACTACTACCGATGTTACATCAAGATTTTGCGCTTTTAGTAAACCTGCCACATCTGGCCTATCACTGATTACAACATTGGTTACATGTAGGCAATCAGAAGACTTCTGATGAAGCAATAATGCTTCCATTCCAGAACCGGAACCTGAAATCAATATTCCAAGTCGTAATGGGTCTTCAGGGGTACCTGTTCTTGGAAGGACCCATGACTCTGTCATGTACCTGCGATAGCATGACCGGCAATATGCCTTCGGCTCCAACAATACTACCCTTCATATTGGTGAGATTGGCCCCCGTGCCATGGAGGGCCGCCTGGATAGTGTCGATGCGGTCGTCGAAAAGTATGCTGTTGTCAGCAATCCAATCAAAAGTAAAATCTACGTTGGACTGGGTTCTGTTTTCGTCGCTTTTGCAATTATTGGGATATGGGTTCCTGGGTGGCCAACCGTTTCTTGGGCGGTTCCCGCAGCATTTTTATTCTCATTATCTAATGAAAAATTGTTTAGATGGACTTTGACAAACAAATACTTCGGTTCTGCTCTGTTTGAATATTATGCAACCGGTAAAACTCTACCCCGGCATGTGAAAATAATGATTGTCGGAATGATTGCGGCCATGGTTAGCATTTCCGCTTATTTTGTATGGTATGTTTCTACTAAGGGTGATGGTGAATTATTCAAACCATCTTCATGGAATGGCGCTGACAAATACGCTTTCGGATCTATTACTATACTTGTAGTAGGAATGATAGGAATGCTATATGTTGCGACTATGGTAAAAACCCGGAAATGATTTGGGTCAATGCCTGAATAATCTGTGCCCAGTGAATAGCATCGATATGCCTCGAGCATTAGCCTCATCGATTACCTCTTGATCTCTGATAGATCCTCCGGGGTGAACTATTGCTGAGGCGCCTGCTTCTGCTGCTTGTTCAATTCCATCTTTGAATGGGAAAAATGCATCGCTAGCTAATACACAGCCTTTACCTCGTTCTCCGGCCCTTCGTGCAGCTATTTTTACGGCTTCGACTCTGCTTGTTTGTCCTGGCCCAATTCCCACAGTTGCAAGTCCTTGTACCATTACAATGGCATTTGATTTCACTTGCTCACAAACCCTGACTGCAAACTTCATCGAGGCAATTTGTTCATCTGTAGGAGCAATTTCTGTTACGACTTTAGCTTTCTCCCAGTCAATAACTGGTGCTTCTTCGGTTTGAATTAGCCAGCCTCCTTCAATTGGTTTGCGAACCGTCTTCCTCGGTAAGGGAGATAGTCGGTTATTTGGTGAATTTATTGTGAGTATCCTGCGGTTTTTCTTCGCCATCAAAACTTCTTTTGTTCCTTCTTCGTAAGCAGGCGCCATCAAAACCTCTAGGAAGAGAGGGGTAAGGGCCTGTGCAAACTCCATAGTAACTGGTTCGTTAACACAAATGATAGAGCCAAATGCACTCTCTGGGTCACTTGCTAATGCTTGCTCATAAGCTTCTAATTGCGTCTTACCTAATGAGGCTCCACAAGGATTGTTGTGTTTGACAATAACGCATGCATGAGGAGTTTCGGGCCAATCATCTGTTGAAAGAGAGCGGCAAAGCCTGAGTGTGGCATCTGCATCGGAATAGTTGTTGTAACTCATCGCCTTTCCACCCTCCACCAAGGCAGTAACTAGGGTCTCGCCTTCTGATGCAGTAGGGTCAACATATAGTGCAGCTGCTTGGTGTGAATTCTCACCATAACGGAGTGTGTGCATTCTATGAGCTGCTGCGGTCATTGTAGTTGGAAGACGTCGTGTCTGCTCTTGCGTATCGTCACTATCCTCTGGTAAGCCAACCCATCTGCCTGCCAATTCGTTAGCGATCGCTGTATCGTAAGATGCTGTGTGCTCGTAAGCCTTCAGAGCGAGTTCTCTCCTCTTGCTGAGTGAAACATTTCCAGATTGTAATTCTTCTAAAACAGATGGATAGTCTTCTGGGTCGCATGTAATGATGACATTTCTATGATTCTTTGCCGAGGCTCTAACCATTGTCGGGCCACCAATGTCAACCATCTCTAATAGGTCTAAATCATTCAATGGTGGCTCTGATGCCGCGGCATCACTAAATGGATACAAATTGCAAGCCACAACCTCAATCATTGGATAGCCTAAATCAACCAAACCTTTTGCATCGGATTCATTCTCTAATCTGCAAAGTAATGGCCCGTGGATTGCCGGGTGGAGTGATTTGACTCTACCATCAAAGATTTCAGGGTGTCCAGTGACATCAGATACCCCAATTACAGTGAGTCCTGCTTCTCTTAACTTCCTTGCAGTACCTCCGGTTGAAACCAATTCAAACCCAAGAGAATCTAGGCCTTTTGCGAATTCAATAATTCCAGACTTGTCGTAAACCGAGAGCAAAGCCCGGGGACGGGAGGTCGACTCCATGATAGTACCCGTTAAGGAAGCGATAGGTGTTAGTCTCATGAACGTACCGACTCAATCGCCACGTGCAGAAATTACCTGATCAACCCTCAAAAGGCTGCATGCTGATTCGCAGGCTGCTGAAATTGAATGTTCTAGTGTGTAAGTAGGCAACCATGCGTCAACTATCTCTCCGGGTTTTCCGGATTGAGTGATTCCAGAGTTTGTTTTACCTGAACGATGGAGTGCACGAAGTTCTAGGAGAGTGTCGATTCTGTCCCCTCCATTATTGGTCGCTAATGCTGCTGGAATCGCTTCTAATGACCGACTAAATGCCTCCATCGATATGCGCTCCCTGCCTGGACACCTTTCCGCAACTTCTCTGACTCTAAGTGAGGCGGCTAAATGTAAACTTCCCCCTCCTAAAATTACGGAGTCCTCTTCCTTGGCTAAACATGTTGATCGGAGTGAATCGTATAGGCCTCTGATTGTTTCCTCTGCTGCAACCCCATCGGTTCCGCCAACCAAAATTGTAACAATACCTGGATTGTCTCCTACCTCGATTATTATCCTCTCCTTGACGCCTTCTGAACCTTCCAAGCGATGGTGTACAAGGCTCTCGATAGTGCCTAGACACTCTTTCATATCATCGATATGGTCGCATACCCTTGCGCCACAGGACTTCGATATGTCTTCAGCAATTGATGTCTCTATGTTGCCCATCGCGAAAATTCCAGCATCGGCTAAAGAATGAAGAATTCTTTGATCGATGCCTTCTGCAGAAAATATCACATTTGCTCCAGATGCTTTTGCTTTCTGCGTTATCGATTCTATGTGCCTTCCTTCGGCAGCAATGAACTCTTCATATTGCTCTGGAGTGTTTATTTCTATCTCTGCTGCCACTACTGTTTTCTCTAATTCTAGAGGGCAGGAAAGTACTGACACATTGCTTGCCGAGAGTTTTTTAGGCATCCTTTCCAATGCCAGTTTTTTCTCTAAAACCAATCCATTGATGAGGCGTGATGAGGCAGGGGTACCTTCGCCTGCCTTTACCATCCTAACTCTCTCGTAATCACTATCAGGGATGGTTCTAACTGCAGTGGAAATTAATTTTGAAAGGTGTTCAAGTGCGTTTTCTGTTGACCGCCCTACCAAGGAAGTTCTTGCAACATCTTCGAGGCGCCCTTCTGCCGAGACAGTTCTTTCATCTATCAGAGAAATCGTTTCCGATAACGCCATCTGATATCCTTTAACCAAAATCAAAGGATGCAATCCTCTTTCCAAAAGTCGTCCAGCTTCACTCATTAATTCACTAGCGAGTAGAATGCAGCCAGTAACCCCGTCCCCACATGCGTTTTCTTGACTTTCAGCAAGACTTACAAATGCTTTAGCAGCAGGATGTTTGACTAACAATTCTGCAACAATTTTTGCACCATCATTGGTTACGGCTGCTTCGCCGTTGGACTTGTATAGCATTTTATCTAGGCCATTTGGACCGAATGTGCCGCGTAAAACATTTCCAAATGCAATTGCTGCACCAACCAGTTTTTGCGTGACGCTCGCCCCACTAACCACCGATGTTGAAGATTTGGTAATCCTAACTGGGGCCGAACCAGAACCGTCCGGGGATTGTGCCATCAAACTAGGGGGGAAGTTTGGCCTTCATCAATCCATCTTATCAAAAGATTAGCAAATATAGCCAGAAAATAGAGCAGGTCGCAAGCATAACTGTGGTCCACATAAGATGCTCTTTAGCATGATCAGGTAGCCCATTTTCTTGATCGATTAATTTTCTCGATTCCTCGGTTTCAACCATGTTTCTATTGAATGACCAAGCGCTTGCGGAGACTCCGCCGGTTACAAACGCCAAAACTGCAAAGAGAACTGTGCTGGCAACCATGGTAAATCCTTCATTATACAACCCTAATTTATCAGGGCCCAAAATTATCGCTAGTGTAGGCATTAAGGGTAAATAATACGAGATAAATAGGCTCGTAATACTTCGTTTATTGGGACCTGTTTCTTCTGTAGTGTCCTCGTGACGCCAAACAAAATGCCACCCGGCCCAATCGCTAACGACTGTCAAGACGCTGGCTGTAATGGTCAGCATCAATAGAGCAGGCATGTGCCTCCATGAGGGTAAGGGGTTGATGAGTGTGTCGGAAGAAAATCTTTCATCGGCGCCTTCTTTTTGATTTGCGTCCTTTTTTGTTATTCCATAACTTTGAATCTGCGGCGTACCTATCTTCTATGGTGTAAACCTCATTCTTGACTTGTACATCATCTGGCATTTCTGAAAACGAAGATACTGACAATTTCATCCCACCAAGTTCTTCCTGTAAATCGCGAATATTTTCTCCACCTTTCCCGATTAAGGTTGCAACCATTCCCTTTGGCGCATAGATTTCAGCTGAATTTTGTCCGGTAATTTTTACTCCACATTGAACTCCAACCCATTGTTGTATCTTGTGTACAAGTTGATCTCGTGCTAGAACTGCCATTGGAGAGGCTCCTCGGCTAGATGTTATGCCGTCTACAGGGACTACGGCAATTTCTGAACCAAATGCAAACATTTCATGCGTAATCTTGCCGCTTGGAAATTCAACAACTTCGATTACAGGCCTGGCTAATTCCTCTTGCATACCACTAGGTGGTTTAACCGTCATTCTCAATTCTAGTACCTGCTGAATCTTTCCTGCTTCTACGTGTAAAATCGTATCTAGAACTTGGCTAACCAATCCAAGTTCAACCTTACCGATTAGTCTCTGGATTGCTTCCAATGCCGAATTGGCATGAGTCACCCCCAAAAGACCAACTCCGGCTAGACGGACGTCAGCAAAAATCTCGAAATCCCTGGCCCTTCTAACCTCATCAAAAATGACGAAATCGGGCCGTACAAGGAAAATAATTTCTGCAGTTTTTTCTAGATCGCCTTCTAGAGGAGCATATTGTGTAATACGGTTAGCGAGTTGTAAATCTCTAGGTGCTTCCATTGTTTTGACCATTGCCCCTACTTCTTCATCGAGATATTCTGCGACAGCTTGAGCAAGGGTTGTTTTTCCAGAACCAGGTCTTCCACAAATGAAAACACCTCTGTGATGATCAGACAGTCTCGAGATTAATTTTGGATCTATGTCGTAATCCGATAATGAGAGTTTTGCAACTGGCCTGACTATCGTAATTTCTCTAGCATCAGCAAATGGCGGCCAAGCGCATGATATTCGAAGATCGCCTAATTGGATTACTTGGCACCCTTTGCGATCGATTTCCAAAAAGCAATCTGAACGATCCCTGTTCTCCTCTACCGCAGTAAGAATTTCTTCTTGTAACGATTCGAGTCTGAGTGTATCCCAACCTCCATCATCGGCGCCTTCGACATCTGACAACCGTAAATTTCCGATTCCTCCCGCCTTAGTCCGAGGCGGGCAATCAGCTTTCAAAAACAGAGTATGAACGTCTTTCTGAATAAGATTCTCAAGAATCTCGGGTAAGTCTGGGTGACTGGAGAAAGTTGCCATATATGCAGGGAGGCGTGTGAAGTCCTTGACACTTCGCAATCAAGCAGTTGTTGGCTCAAGTGAATAATAAGTCCACCACAGGTATGCAGTTACAGATCCACAGATAACAACTCCTGCGCCTGTTGGCATTCCAATCGCCGCACCCAAAACCATCAAAATCCATGTACTTACAACGAATGAAACTATGGAAAGAATCCTGGCTTTATCCATTCCCAATGCAATTTTGACATCGTCCCAACGGATTGCAGACCATACCAAGAAGAATGCCAAGATGTGAATGCTGGTGAAAATCATCGAGTAGAACATCGAATCTGTAACATAGAAGCTAAGTCCGAAAAATGTAAGTGCCGTTGTCCACATCTTCACTATTGGATCGGGGAATTTGGTCAGCATGTACGCTATGGCTCCAAATCCAATTAGCAACAAAAGCACGTTGGCATCAGCAAAGGTATCAATCACTCCCGATAGTTCAGGTAATGGTTCTAGAACGAAGAGTGGTTCGGATTCTTCGGTTGTTGCGCCACCGGCCATGATGTGGCCAGAAGGATTTGATTTTTCAATGTGGCCTTGTAATAGGCATTGCTTGTATCGCTCTTTCAGTCCATCTTACTCCGCGTAATGCCGCTCCATAATCTGGAAATGCTTCCCAAGCAATTCCTGCTTTATGTGCCTCCACTCCTGCGATTATGTGGCGTAATTCTGCCTCTAGTGGAGAGTGATTTGACTCACAACCGATTGCAGTTTCTATGCCGTCAGTAATCATGAATGCTTTGTCGTGCACATCTAAATCAAATCTGAATGATGCTGTGGAGCCAACTAGAGTTACTGTTCTGCGTTCAGTGTTAGAACCCCACCCAATGTCCACGAGGGCTTCTATTCCGTGCGGGAACTCCAAGACCACTCTGGATTCTGTTCGATCTCCTTCAACATTAACCGCGCTTGGTTCGGATTCGCTAAGCATATGGCAAATCAAATCGATTGCGTGTACACCTAATGATTCAATCACGTTGCCTTCCTCGGGCGCCGGCCTTACAGTTCGCCGAATAAACCGTAATGATTCAAGTCGTCCCAATTTGCCACTGTTAAGCATTTTTTTTGCCAATTTTACTGCAGGATGGAATCTTAGAAGGAGGCCTACGCCAATTACCCTTCCATTTTCATGAGCGCTTGCTAATACTTGGGCTGCTTCAGACTCACAGCATCCAAGTGGTTTTTCGACCAAGACATGATATCCTTGTGCCATTAACTCCTTGGCTTGAGTCGCATGAAGAGTTGATGGTGTTGCGATAATCACAAGATCTGCATCTAGACCGTCGGTTGTTTCTCTCACATCATTAGCAAGTATTGCTGAATTTCTAGCCGCTAGTGAGGTATCAATAACAGTAATTGATTCAACTAATTTCTCATCTCTAAGTTTTGACAATGTACTAAGGTGGTTCCTTCCCCACCTTCCACAACCTAGAATCGCAACGTTAAGCACAGCCTGCGCACAGCCTCTCAGCCTTCATTCTTATCGTCTTCAGATTCTTCGCTGTACACAACATCTTGATTGGATTGATTGCTTATTTGGAATTGATGAGAATCGCTTTCTTCTAACGAATCAAGATGTGTAACAGTAATTCCTCCATGTGATATTGCGTAAATGTACTCCCCCATGAAAATAGATCTGCGAATGTTGTAAGACGACCACCAACGATCCTCGTCGTTTTCATAGAATTGTGAATGGTTTACTTCTCCGTGTATCTCAAGTCCTTCTTCAGTCACATTGACAATCATTAGTTTGCTAATCCATTCATACTCGTAATGGTACCTTCCTGAATCGTCGTAATACGAATCATATCGGTATGTATTCATTGGAATTGCAAGCATTCCTTTTGGCTCCCAGTATTGGAATGCTTTGTGTTCCCAGGTAGCTTCAGACCATGCCCAGGACCATCCGTCTTCCGGGTTTTGAACAGGTGAAACCGAGAGTGCTTGGGTCAATCGGGGGTCTGAAAAATTAGAAACGTCGAATAGAGAAAGTCGGGTGTGCCCCCAATCTAGTCCTAATCCGGTTTCTTCATCGGCTGGGCCAAGTCCAATTGTTAGAATGGAATTGTTAGACAGTGGGTGAATGTAGGTTGAAACCCCTGGCACTTCTAACTCGCCCATTACACGAGGAGATGTTGGATCACTGAGATTTATCGTCCATAGTGGGTCCATATTTTCAAAAGTGACAATATAGGCTCTATCTTCTACAAATCTTGCTGACCAAATTGATTCGTTGTATGCAATTCCGTCAACTCTTCCGATTTCTGTTAATCCATTTTTCTCCGAGTTCTCATCAAGTGTGTGTGTTAAACAGATTACATGGTTTTCCATAAGTTCTGGGTCTTCTAACCACCATCGCCCCCACTGACCAGTGGTCGTAGCAACTCTAACTACTCCTTCATATTCAGATATAGAAAATTGATTTTGGATAGTTCCTTCTACTCTTGCAGAACCAGAATATGTTGTTGTACTAGGGTCACTGATGTCAAAGGTGTGAATATTTGTTCCTTCGTCTAAATCATCATTGCCCCAGAACCACCACCAATCCCAAGCGTTTTCTGTTATGATAAGGGTGTCTTGTGAAGCATAAACTTGGGGCCAATTACCAACGATGTGGTCGGCCTCGAACTCAAAATCTTCGGAATTCAAATCGAGAGTGAATATGCTCGTATAGCCTCGATTCATTGCTCCTTCAGGAGATGCGAAATCTGAGCAATCTTTACCGTTCATATGATGGGTGATTATCTGGTCTCCGAACCTTTCATGGACCTGAGGTAGCATTTCCTCTAAACTGATCTCGTCTAATACTTCGATGTTGTTCGCAATTGCTTCTGATGCTGCAACTTCTCTCATGTAACGGCGCTCTTCCTCATCTACATCGGAATCCCAATAGCCATCAGGGTAATTTAGCCATGTTTGCAAACCTGGTATATCCATCCAAGCATGAGTTACGGCCCTGACTGAGCCATCAACTTCACGCGCTGTAAGGTAACTACCTTCAATGTATAATTCTCGATTCACCTCTGGGTCTGATGAATCAGAGACATCAAGCACCGTGAATTTAGTCAGGATGCTTGTTCTCCAGCCGTACCAATCTCCTCCCCACCCCATAGATTTGGCTAATGGATCTTCAGAATTAATATTCCAGCTTGACACGGTAGATACTACTACCAATGTATCTTCATTCAGCATCATTGCAACTGGACTGCCTTCTATCTTTGTAGTTGAAGAATGCTCCAATTCTCCAAACTCGGGAACGTCCATTATATGCAATAAACCACTATCAAGGAAATAGATGTGATAGCCGTCTGTCTTCACAAAGTCAGCCTCATCAACACCCTGTTCCTGGTTATTTGTCCCTGAAAAATCGGTACCTTGCTTTCGAGGGGTCGGTGAAGATGAGGGTGAAGATGAGCTGCTATCAGCGGCCATTTCCATGTCATCTTCCATCCATCCTCCTCCCCAATAGTAAAGCTCCTCAACTGCTTGTAGTAAGCTGGTTCGGGTTTCCTCTTCGATACTGAGTTTCAATGCGAATTCTAATTCATCACAATCCGAATATTTGATTAGTTCAGGCGCCCCTGTTGACCTCATAATAGGTTCGCCAAGGTCGAGGGTTGTTTTGGGATCGTTTGAATCTTCATCGTTGTCAACAAGACCTGTACAACCAGACATTGTCATTAGAGTAACCATCATTAACGCTAAGACAGTTTTTGAAGATGGTTTAATTCGGACCATACCCTTCGGTGGCGCTACCCATATAATGTAAGATTGGTGTGTGAATTGGACAATTTAACCCATGATAATATGAATGAGCGGTGTGCGTGGTCTTATTGATGACGAGTTCAAGCATCAACCCGGTTAAGCAGTGGGTAATGCGCCAATATTGGAGAATGCAACAGTCTCAATCCATCATTTCTATGGGGTTATTGGGTTCATCATTGACGCTCTTATTGTGGCCTTATGTTAGATGGCGCTTCTCAGAAAGTTGTAATGAAAGTTTGTGTTTCAGTGATTCTGTTCTTGGAATTTCTGCAACTTATATTGGACTAATCAGTATTTTCATGACCCTTGTCCTGATTGTTTTGTGTATTGGTTACTTGTATGATAGAGTGTTTTCGCTATGGACTGCTCAGAGAACTGTGGATGTTGAAAGAAATCCTTTCTGGACATACGCATTATCTCCTATGTTTGTGATGATCATGGCCCTTACTGCAGAAAATCTCAAGCGAAATTGTCCTGATGACGAAGAAATGCAAAAACAAATGGATTGGGTCTTAAATTATTGTAAATCTAATGCGGATACTGAAATGTGGGGAAGGGCGATTCAACATTGGGACAAACACTTGGATAAAGCCCCAACGTTTTGGTTTGTTGACGAAGAAATTATGGCCAAAGCTCGTGCTCAGAAAATCGAGGATGGAAATTAATGGGAATAGAAATTGAAAGGCGATTTCTTGTAGATGGCCGTTCAGAGAAGCCTTGGCGAAAAGCCGAATCTATCGATATCCTCCAATATTACTTGTCAGACATAATCCATGATGATGGGAAAATACTCTGGAATGGGCACATATTGGCTATTGAAGAAAGAGAGATTGTCAATATTACAACTTGGAGAATTCGTTACTCAACTGATAAATCGGATGTTAAGATCACTCTTACTGCCAAAGGCAGACGGGTTGGCGCTACCGCGGCAGAATACGAATGGGATGTTTCTCCAGAGGTGTTCAGTCGTTTGGAGTTGCGCGGTTTGCCCACAATAGCAAAAACGCGTTATTTGTGCCATGGCGACGATGGTTTACTTTGGGAAGTTGATGAATTTGAAGGGGCGCTTTCTGGATTAATTATTGCAGAAGTGGAATTGAATAGCGAAAGTCAGGAAATTGTGCTTCCTTCCTGGGCCGGACTAGAATTAACAAATTTACGAGGGTGGTCTAATTCGTCGCTTTCTACAATGATTAAAGACGTAGAATAGAATTGATTTCTTCGATATCGTTTTGTGATAAAAATGGATGGACCGGTATTGCAACTAACCTGTGTGCTAAATTATCGCAATTTGGAAGGCTTGTTTCGTGTTGCATGTGGCCCGAATATACTTGATGGCGGTTGCATGGTATAGGGTAATGTACCCTAGCATCAATCCCATTATTGTTGAATCTAGAAATCATTTCGTTTGGATCGTCTGCCAAAATGCAGAGTTGATGCCAAGCATGCTTTCCCCCCCCTCTAGTTTTAGTTTCATGAACTATTGATTCTGAGTTAGCCCTTCTCTTTGAAATCCAATCATCTAAATGTTTCAATTGTATTCTTCCGATGGCTGCTGAAACTTCGCTCATCCTCAGATTGGTTCCTAATTCAACCGATTCAAGAGTGTCGTCCCTCCCATGGTCGACTAATCGATTCATTCTTTCTGCCAACTCAGGCACAGTTGTTGTAATCATACCGCCTTCACCTCCAACCGCCATGTTCTTTGATGGGAAAAATGAGAAGCAAGCAACGTCTCCTATCGCCCCTGCCATCTTGCCATCTAATGTTGTCCCATGTGCTTGCGCTGCATCCTCAACCAGTGCAATATTGTGATCATTGCAAATCTGTCTAAGTCTTTGGGAAAAGGGTTGACCAAAAATATGAACCCCAATTACAGCTTTGGTATTTTCAGTTATTTTTGCCTCCACATCGTCAGGGCAAATGCACCAATAATTTTCTTCAATGTCTGCAAATACGGGAGTTGCTCCAACCAGACTTACTGCAGTTGCAGTAGCAATAAATGTCATTCCGGGAACTATTACTTCATCACCAGGACCGATTTCGAGTAATCGCATAGCCGCCCATAATGCTGCTGAGCCGCTTTGACACGGAACTGCTGCAATAGCGCCGCACCATTTTGCAAATTCATCGCCAAATGCCTTAGCCTGTGGGCCTTTTACCCACCTTCCGCTCGATAATGCCGCCACAGCAGCCATTTCACATTCTTCATCCCAAAAGGGTTTGGCCAAAGGAATGCGAGGCATGTCTCGGCGAAGGGGTTCGCCTCCTTGAGTGTGTCCCGCCCACATAGTGGGCGTAGTCATCCTCAAGAGGGCGTGCATTGTTGGGCAGCCCATGCCGGAGGAGAATAGTCACGAGTTAAGAGACCTCGTCGATGATATCCTCGAGACGCCGCAGCCCAAACGAAAAAAGAAAATCAAGGCCAAAGGAATGTTACTAGGCGAGCGACGGGATAATGGTGAAATTATCCAAATCGACAAGATGGTTTTGGCCAGACATGCGGCGATGTTGGGTTCAACCGGGTCTGGCAAAACAGTAATGGCAAAGACCGTTATTGAAGAGGCTGCATTGGCTGGAATACCGTCGCTAATTTTGGATCCTCAAGGTGACCTTGCCAGATTGGCTCTTGCGATTGATGAAGGAGATTTGGTTGAACAGGGTGGCGAAATTGACCGCATGAAGAAATTAATTTCGAAAATGGAAGTTCGCATTTGGACTCCTTTGAGATCTAAGGGGTTGCCCCTTTGTATTGATCCTTTTCGTTCACCTCCTTCGGATTTAGATGCTGAAGAAGCAATCACTGCATGGGATATGGTCGCTGCAGGTTTTAGCAACCTAGCAGGGTTTGATGTCGAAAAAACACAAGGAAAGGTGGTAAAACCGTTTTTGTACGAAATTTTGGTTAACGGAACTCGGTTAGGTTTGGATGTTAGCGATTTTCAAGGTCTTGCTAAAGTGGTAAGGGAGCCTCAAGAGAATTTTACCAGAGCTTTGTATCCTGAGGCTTTCATTGATGTCGACGAAGACGAAAAGCCAGAAATTCCTACATGGGAAGAAATCATGTTCGAACATGGCCTTCGCGATTATGATGAAATGTTACCTAAATCGACTCGTAACGATTTGGCTAGAAGATTGTCAGCGTTCAGTAGTGGGGTGAATCAACTACTGTTTTCTAATGGTGTNCCAATAGACATCGATTCGTTTTGCGAGCCTGCAATGCCTGGAAAGGTTCCGCTAAATATTGTATATCTAAATACAATTCAAGATGAAGCGCAGAAGCAATATTTCGTACAAGAGTTGGCTCGCGAATTATATGATTGGATGTTAACTCAACAGCCTGCTGAAGGTGAATTGAAACTTCTATTCTTCATGGATGAAGTTGCTCCTTACCTACCTCCTCATCCAAGGAATCCTCCGGCAAAAGATTTGATAAAATTAATTTTCAAACAGGCCAGAAAATATGGAGTTGCTTGTGTATTGGCAACTCAAAATGTCTCCGATGTTGATTACAAAATATTGGCACAAGCGAATACCACATTCATTGGTAGATTTACTCAACCTCAAGATGTTGAGAAAGTAAGGCACTTGCTAAAGGAAAGTGGCGGAGATCAAGATTTAGTCAAACAATTACCAACACTAGGTCCTGGTCAATTCCAGATGGTTGCTCCTGACGTAGACCCAGCGCCAGTACCAATTCAATGTCGTTGGCTCTACACAGACCACGGAGCACCCCTTAACGAAGATCAAGTGGAAGAGGCCACAACTACAGAAATTAGAGCCTGGGCTAAAGCTAGGAGTGCTGGAAAAGGCCGTAGTCGTGGTAAGGGGGCTGCGGCAGCTGCTGCAAGAGG
>QQSA01000019.1 GCA_003602535.1 Candidatus Poseidoniales archaeon | reverse complement strand
GCGCCTGCAGCAACTTCTTCGAAATCAACGACTAGAAGATGGCAAGTTGAAGTTGAACCTTGTCCAGCAATAGCAGAAGGTTTGCCAATCGGTGGCACGATTGTTCTAACACAGGATAGTTGGGGAGTTGCAGATGCATTAGCAACTAGATTGACCGCAAAGGGGCTATCAGTTGCTAAGATTGGATTTGAATTTGGAGCAAAAATGGTAACCGAACAAGAAGAATTGTCAGGGCATACATTCAGAGCAGATCCAGGTAGTGAGGAACAAATCGCAGAGATTTGTTCTAGGCTCAACGGAGTTGGTGGTGTAATTCACCTTGCTCCGTTGTCATTGACTGGAAGTTCGTGGGAATCAGAAGGGCCTTCAAATCAAGTAACACTGGCAGCTCATTCTTGGTTTGGTCTTCTCAAAGGCCTAGATTCCCAATTGGGAGTTATTTCTGCAGGTATAATCGGCAGTGTAACCGCAATTGATGGAAGACATGGAAACCGTGGTGAGAGATTCAATTCATTGGCATGCGGTGCAAGTGGGGTAACCAAATCTTACGCATTCGAACGAGAGAACCTAAGGTCTAGAGCATTAGATTTGCATCCTGAATTAATCATTGATGCTGATTCAGCAGCTGAAATAATTGAAAATGATATGTTCAATTCAGGCGGAGATGTCGAAATTGGAATTGACCGTGATGGTCGAAGATGGACAATGGTTTGCTTCGCTGAAGATTTAGTTGAAGAAGTTCAACCATTACAATCAGATGATGTTTGGCTAGTAAGCGGTGGAGGCTCAGGTGTAACTGCAGCTTCAATAATCGGTGTTTCAAATGCTAGTAAAGGTGCAGGAGCAACGTTCTTGCTATTGGGCCGAAGTAAACTCGCTGAAGAAACCGCTTCATGGATAGATTGGGATGATGACCAACTAAATACTCGCAAGATGGAACTGAGAGAGTCTCTAATTGCAGAATCAGAGACTGGCAAAGTTACTATGGTTGAATGGAATAATGCATGGACAAAATTGACTAGAAGCATGGATATTTATCGCACTATCAGCGAAATTGAAAGTTGTGGCAACAATGCAGAATACCATTCTGCTAACGTTACAGATTCTGATAGTATTAGCGCTGCAGTTAACGGAAGAAAGGTAACAGGTATTGTTCATGGTGCAGGTCTTGAAGAATCTAAGTTAGTAGCAGACAAAGAATGGAGAACATTCGATTTAATTGTTAGAGTCAAAGTGGATGGATGGAAGTCATTGTACTCTGTAGCAGGAGATTCCCTTCGGTTTGCATGTGCATTTACCAGCGTTGCTGGAAGATTTGGAAACGGTGGACAAACCGATTATGCTGCAGCAAATTCAATCCTAGATGCTGAAATGGCTAGACTGACTGCAACCGGTGAATGTAGGGCAGTTGCGATAGGCTGGACCGGTTGGAGAGATGTTGGAATGGCAACTCGCGGTTCGATTGAAGCAGTCTTTGAATCAGCAGGAATTGAGACCTTATCCGTTGAAGATGGGGTCGATATATTCGTTGGAGAAGCACTGGCAGGCGGTAAGAGAAGAGTACTCGGATGTGGTTCGTTAGGACTGATGGATCGTTATGACTCATTCAGAGAAGCACCTCTGAAACTTTCAGCTGAGATGGCAGCGTCTATTGCAGATCCTCGCAGATTCCCATTAATCGACAAATTGGTCTCTTTAGATGAGGGTAAGTCTTTGATTTCACAATGTACTCTATCTATTCAGGATCACCCATTCTTGGTAGATCATGCAATTGAAGGAGTTCCTTATCATCCTGGTGTTATGGCTATGGAAATGTTTGCTGAAAACTCGTTATTATTGATGCCAGGGTATTGTATCGCTGGTTTTGAAGCAGTTAAATTCGGCCTTCCAATCAAAGTGATGAAAGGATCTATGACAGTCAGGGTTGAAGCTAATTTGCAAAAAACTGACGGAGATTTATGTTGGGTCAATTGCCGTCTTGTATCCGACTTAGTCAATTCCAAGGGTGAAATATTTGGTGAGCCACGACTACATCACGAAGCAAAGGTTAGACTTGTTTCATCAAACGATGATTTGAGTTCGTTCTTACAAAGTGAAATCGAGGAACTCCCAGCGATAGGAACTCCTGCTGATGGTGAACTTCTACACCATTCTAGTTTCATCTATCTTCGATATTTCCATGGACCAAGGTTCCAATCTCATGGTGGAGTTTTGAGAGGTGTAGAGAATGGCGTGGATGGAATTGCATTGATGCGTCATCAATTACCGGCCACAGACCAATTCGCCCTGGAGTCTGAAGGTGAAGAAGTTCTGTTGGATGCTCTACCTATGTTAATCGAAGCCGGATTCCAAAATGCAGGGCTGGCCGCTATGGAAAGCGACGGCTTCTCCAGTTTACCTATCGGGATTGAATGGTCAACGATGCTAAGAGTTCCCGAGGCTAATGAGAAATTACGTGTACGCTCTATCAAACAGGCTACAGAAGATGCTGGCGTAACTGTTCACGACGTAGTTGTCGTTGGTGACGATGATGCTCCAGTAATCGCTCTCAAAGGATTACGTCTCAAGGCTATGGGCGAGGTTTCTGAAGATCAAAGATTCACTCTTGAGAGGTGATTTGATGGAAATGATGGATCCTCCAAAGGGTCCACGCATGCTTATTGCACGTAAGAAAATCGAAAACTGTACCAGCTCTCTTGCTGATGAAATCCCACGGGCTACAAGCAAACGGTTGGCTGATCACAACTCAGGACGACTATTATTGGAAGAGTGTCTCAAAGAATGGGGAATTACAATTGATTCAATTGAAGTATTACGAACAGAGGAGAGGGCGCCTTATCTTTCATGGCTAGATGGAGTCTGGAAAAACGAACCTCTGCCCGACATTAGTATTGGTCATTCAGGAGAATGGGCAGTTTGTGCAATAATCGAGCCAGGCTATTGGATAGGAATAGATGGTGAGCCTAAAGAAAGAGGAATTCAAGAAAATGCATTTGATATGATGGCTAAAGGTGATGAGTTAGATTGGTTGAAATCGAATCCTGATCAAGTAATACGGATTTGGACCGCTAAAGAAGCAGTACAGAAATCTGAGAAAAAAGGAATGCATTTGAATCCTAGAGAAATAATACTGAATCGATACAATGTAGAGTCGTTTATTCACGATGATTTGATGATTTCAGTTGCGTGGAGAGATGCAGGAGATACCCCTCGGACAGCAGAAGATGATCTTCTAGATGCGACTTTAGAAGCGATGAAGAAGAATCCAGAATTCTCAATTGGATGTAAAACAACTAGGAATAATGTTTGAATCACTTATTCCAAATCCTACTGGATTCCCATGGTAGACCAAACAAAATTCCAATTTCAGTTAGGATTACATAATTCAGTAACAGGTAACTTAGGTATGAAATAATGATGATTAGTATTGATGTGTTGATGATTTTTCTTCGTTCGCGCTTGGCTTGGTCAATGGTACAAATCCCCTTACTTCTGAAGTAAAACACCAATCCTATGCAAACCGTAATTGCTGCAATTGTAAGCATCAATGGTCTAAACCATGAGTATCCATCTTCACCCCAGTACAATGTGTCTGATAGTGCTGCACCAGTAGAAACTGATGCAATTCCAAACATCACCAATACTACAGATGGAAGGCAACACATAGAGGCGACTATCGAAGAACTTGCAACGATTTTCCATAATTTTCGCGACTGCTCTTCTTCTACATCTTCAGTTGCGAGTTCTTCCTCCATGAGCATAATTGATTCGATGAAGTACAAAAAGCATTGTCTATTCGAATATAATTCTAAATTGAGTATGACGTATACTGAGGAAATATAGGTTCAATAGGAACAATATTTCTTCATCAAGCGTTCATGTTTCTGATTTCAGGAGTCTGGTCTGCAATAATGAATTCAAGCATTGCGGCCCACATTACGAATTCCATACTTCGCTCTAATTCTTCCTGACCGCCAACTTCAGCGACCATGTTGTCCAACGTATCTGAAGGGGAGTGATATGCAGAATAATCAGCGTCATAAGCTCCCAAATGGAAGATTGTCTGCGCTCCTAGATTGCGGAATGTCACATGGTCTGATCGTCCAAATGTATCTTCATGAACATCGAATACCAAGTCGGCGTGTTCATCCCAATGTTGGTCGCATCCTGCACCATAAGTGCCATCGATTCTCAAATCACGTGGCGCATTTAGTATGTCGAAGTGAACATGCTCCAATACTGAAGTAATCTCGACATCTTGAACCTCTGGATCTTCATCTGGTCCTGACCAAGCATGGTAAGGGAATGGGTCTCCATTGGATTTGTGGGCAGGCCAAGACATTCCCATCATATCCATATTGATGTAGAATTCGAGTTCCTTATCTTGAGGAAGGCAATAGTCACAATTGTTATTGGCAAAGGCATTGGAACCACGAAGCCCTTCTTCTTCGCTAGACCAGAGCGCCAAGAATGTATCACACTCAAACGTAAGATCTGCAAAAGCACGAGCGTACAACATCATTGCAACTGTACCTGCTGTATTATCATACGCTCCTTCGTAAGTTCCACCACCAGGAGGTCCCCCTGGGGGTGCAATATCCATATGGCCACCCATTCCTTGTACACAATTGTCATTTCTTCCTTGTTTCCAAGCAATTACATTGAGACTCTCTGGTTGTGCTAAGTTTCCATGATCGGTGACACGTAACAAATGAGTTTCATATCCCAATCCTTCGAAATGCCCTTTGAAATATTCTGCAGCGCGTTCGTAAAATCCGTTTCCTGCGCCCATCCATCGGTTAACATAACCGCCACATTTTGTTGTGTCAGTACATACACTAGTGATGAAGTCAATCTTCTCGAACCACTCTTCACCATTTACTATCGGAGTTCCTTCTGTAATTGGAACACTCACTGATTGAGTCTGTCCATCATCACTCATAAACTCGATATTCACTTCAGATGTGTAAGGAGTAGTCAATAGTTGACCAAATACTGTGTTATCTTCAACTATAACGCTATGACTTTCAACATAAGTTCCGTTAATGAAAATGAGAACATCGGAATCTGTGGTTATTGCGTTGCCCTTTCCTTCCAAGGTGAAATCATGAAATTCACCTGAACGCATAATCGCATCTTCTGGGTTAACGAAATCGATTTGTAAGGAATCTGCAGCAACCACCGACTCCTTTTCTTCATCACCGAAACATCCGGCAAGAGGGGCCACAAAAAATAGCACGGTCAATAGCAGCGCCGATAACTGACGGTTCATGCGCTTCGCGCATATTCCACTCTTATTCAATATATGGTGGGATTGCGAAAAGCAAAACATGTACACTTAGAGTGAGTAAAAGGATGCGGATAGCGGGAATCGAACCCACGACATGAGGTTGGAAACCTCAGGTGATAACCACTTCACCATATCCGCGAAGTAATCTGTCCGAGGGCGTACTCTTCTTAGCCGATTCGGTCTAATTCATCGGAGGGAATCTCTCAAAACGACTATTTTCATCCATCATGTAGTTGTTAGAAAGTCGTTGATTGATGTGCTCTTGTCTTTCCGCTGCTTTCTTCTTAGAGTTACGCCGTGCATTGAATGCTAAGGCAACTCCAAGAATCAATGCGAGACTGACCGCGACGATCTCTTGAGTCTCTATCGAAAGCTGTGCGTCCTCAACCACATCATCGAATGTATCGCCATCAGTTGAATTAATCGCTTCGATACTAATTGATGTAAATGCCATTGAAGAAGGTGCTCCAGGCTCACTTGCTTCAATTACAGAACTAATATCTCCCTTTTCCAACATCTGGCCATCGAATGTTATGATTTGTGTACCATCACCTGCAATTACCAAAAGATGTGATCGTATATTTGCATCAATCGCATTCATAGAACGCCACTCGAGCTTTACCGTTAGATCATTTTGAATCATATTTGTTATCGAGCAAGAGAAAGTAATACTTGGGTCAATGGCAATATCAATTTCAAATTCTATTGGGTCACATGACAACAATACTTCAGCCGTATTTCTTAATGGGTCATCAGGCCAATGGTCTGCTAATTCTGCACCAGGTGAATTGTTATCTCCGTAGCCATCACCATCAGTGTCTATGTGTTGAGACCTAAGTTCAGGGAATGCATCACCTGAATTGGACCATCCATCACCATCCGTATCAGGGCAACCTACAAAGTCGATAGATGATAATCCAGATTCGTTAGGACATTCATCACCATTTGTTCCACTTGTGTTATCTCCAAAACCGTCGCCATCTGAATCATTCCATTGAGATGGGTCAGATGGTAGGAAGTCATGGCCATTGGACCATGAATCATTATCGAAGTCTAGACATCCTACCGATCCATTAGTAGATGTGCCTGCAACATCAGGACAATTATCGATATTATCTCCAAATCCATCCGAGTCACTATCATTCCACTCGGTCCCATCCAGTGGGAAATCATCACCAGCATCAGACCAAGAATCACCGTCTGTATCTAAGCAGCCGGTAACATCTGAACTACTGTTTCCTGCAATCATTGGACAATCGTCACTATTTGTTCCATTCGGGTTATCTCCAAATCCATCACCATCGGAATCATTCCACTGAGTCATATCCAGAGGGAATGAATCATTCAGATCTGCCCAAGAATCCTGATCGGCGTCAAAACAACCAATCGAACCATTGAGAGATGTACCTGCAACATCGAAACAATCGTCTTCAGTGTCATCATATCCATCACCGTCAGTATCTAGGTATTTTGTTGGGTCTAATGGGAAATCATCATTGAGATCAGAATAACCATCACCATCAGTATCGACACAACCTAATCTATCGATTGTTGAATTTCCAAATACACTTGGACATGAATCCGCATCAGTGCCATTTGGATTGTCTCCAAATCCATCTCCATCTTGGTCAGAGTTTTGACTCGGATCTCCTGGTAAAGAATCGATAGAATCTGCCCATCCATCGCCATCAGCATCTGGACAGCCTAAAGTTCCAGATTCGGTTGAGTTACCTGAAACAAATGGGCAAGAATCTGGATCAACTCCTCCACTATTATCTCCGTATCCATCACCGTCAATATCGTGCCACTGTGTTGGTTCACTAGGGAATTGGTCTTCTAGATCAGCCCAACCATCAGAATCTTCATCTGGACATCCCAAAGTTCCGTTCTGCCAAGAATCTCCTGCTAATAGGATACAATCATCAGCTAAAGTTCCAGTTGGTTCATCACCATAACCGTCTCCATCCGTATCATTCCATTGGCTACCATCTGATGGGAATAAATCATATTCGATAGTTCGTCCATCTCCGTCGGAATCAACACATCCTTTCAATATCCACGTAGAATTACCTACGGTATTTGGACAGTCATCTTCAGTGTCATCATATCCATCGCCATCAGTATCTATCGATTTGGTTGGATCATTTGGCCAGGGGTCTCCTAAATCAGAAACGCCGTCACCATCAGTGTCTAAGCATCCCTGTTGGTCAGTGGTTGAGTTACCCCATATTACCGGGCAGTCATCCCAATTGGTAGCTGGATTTGCATTGTCGTAGTAACCATCACCATCTGTGTCTAGCCACTGTGATGAATCATTTTCTAGAACATCATTCAGGTTTGATTGGCCATCACCATCGTTATCCAGGCATCCATTTCTATCGAGAGATGAATTGCCCCAGTCGTTTTCACAAGAGTCAGCACCATGAACTGTGGTCCAAAGGCCGTCTGGATTAGACCAAGAATCAGAATCAGAATCGACACATCCTAATCTATCAGCAGTAGATGTTCCTGAAAGAGATATACAGGCATCAGGAGATGTTCCAGATGGATTATCTCCATATCCATCTCCATCACTGTCGATCCATTGTGTACCATCATTAGGGAAATCGTCTCCAGTATCTGACCATCCATCGCTATCTGTATCTGGGCAACCACTCAAATCATTGGTTGAACTTCCGGAAATTGTAGGGCAATCATCGTTTTCATCTTGGAATCCGTCACTATCTTGGTCACTAGACAAATTTGTAATGGTATATGGGGCATCAATAATTAATGCGAATGGTTGTTGATGAGGAACATTTGTTCCATTGACGTAAACCTCCCAGGTACCTTGTGCGGGAGAGGATAATTTGGTTCCATACAAGTTGTCGACGTCGTTATCATATTCAACCCAATTTCCACTTGGGTCTTTCAGAGTGAAATCAAGGTCATTTACCAGATTGGTACTTGCTACTGTTGTACTTGGATAATCTGTATACGACAACATCACATGTAAATCAGGAGCAGCAGCAGGTACTTCGAATCTGAACCCTAAACTATCTCCTGTGCCTACAGACTCATTATCTACAAACGAACTATTTACTGCTCTATCCAGATCTAGTAATCCGTATCCTTCATGATTATTCGGGGCAATTTCACCAGCACCATTTGTAGAATCTCCATATTGTCCAGTCATATCATGTGCTGTAGCGGTCATTATTCCTTTGATTAGGGCACTAGTCGGTGTGGTATGTCCTAAATTATCAAACATATGCTGGTAAAGTAATGCTGCAGCACCAGCAGTTAGAGGGCAAGACATTGATGTGCCACCCATGTAAACGTAACTCGCATTATATGTCCCATATCCTGTGGTAGACGATGAACGGCTTAGAGTGGATAGAATGAATGAACCAGGAGCAGAAATGTCTGGTTTTATCCTGCCATCATCTGCAGGTCCTCTACTTGAGAAAGCAGTCATACCTTCAGAATTATTTGCTGCATGGTCTGTACTTACTGGTGCAGTGGAATAATTCGCTGGCCATAATTCTCCCCAATCATCTGCACCACTTCCCGCATGACTGTAAGAGATGGTTGGTCTGTAATTTTCTGAAGCACCAATAGTGAATACATTTTTTGCAGTACCTGGTGCACCCATGGTGTCAAGATCAATCTCTCCATCATTATCTCCGTCATGCCCATTATTTCCAGCTGATGTCAAAATTAGCATTCCTACATGATTCCATGATGCGTTATCGGCTTGCATCGATCTAGAGTTATACTCTCCATCTGCATCTGAACCCCATGAATTCGTGTGAATATGTGTGCCATTATCTGCGGCTTCATCAAACAACTGATTTATGTCATCAGGTATTCCTCTCAATTTGTATCCATCAACAGCCCACCAGTAATTGCTTTCAGCCCAAGCGGTATAATCAGTGTATACTTCAACAGCCTGCATGTATAGTTGTGCTTCAGGAGCGACTCCTTTGATCACTCCATTGGAATTTGTTCCATCGCCAAGAACAGATCCTGCAACGTGAGTTCCATGGCCACTAACATCGGATGCTCCGTCATTGTAAGGAGCATTTGTTATACTCTGAACGCTATTTGAAATCGGGAATGCCTTGATATCAAGAATATGATCTCTGAAATCGGGGTGCATTCCTGAGTTATTTATTCCATTATCAAGTCCTGAATCAGCGACTCCTACTATTATTCCACTACCGTTTAAGCCGTTCCATGAAGCATTTATCCCTGCCATTTGCGCTGATGATTGTAATACGTCTGCAGATATGATGCCGTCAGCGACATCATTATCCAATTTCAATTCAAAAGTAGGCTCAATCCATTCGATTTCAGATTGCTTAGAAAGCCATTCAACCCCAGAAGGTGTGACTTCAACATTCGCCCATCTCCAAGAATGATGTAATACAGTAACATCTCCTCTATCTTCAATACCTTCTGGCAATTCATTACCGGATAATACTAATTGCAAGAATCCAACTCCTTCAGTAATCATGTATTGCTTAATTTTACCTTCTAAAGCAGGCATTACTTTGTGGTGGATTTTTGCATCAGCAGGCATTTGCACCATTCCAATAACTTCTAATCGTTCTAATTCAGAAGGTGTATGGCCATTTAATTCACAGTGGAATGAGGATTTTGGAAGGAATGACCAACATTCTACGCCTGCATCAGCAAGATCGTGAATCCATTCAGTTGGGACCGGGTATTCATGCGTTAGCATCCAAAAACCATCGTAGGATTTTTCTTGCATTTCGCCGATTGGTGTTGATTGGACATCACCATAACGTAAGCCAATAAATTCACCATCTTCCACAATTTTCGGCTCCCAAGCCACTACGGTTCCGAAAGACGAAAGAATCAGGAGGCCGACCAATGCCATTGCTCGCATATTACACCGTTGTACGAGGTCGGGAATGAATGTTGCCATCTCACGCAGGTTCATAATCCGGCGCTGAGAGGGGCGCAATATGGGAGCAGGACACGCTAGGGCGGCTCAGTACGACCATCTTCCTCCGGAAGATCTCAATGATAGCAAAACCGATGTTCTGGGTAAACAAATCTGGCGTGTTATCCCTTACGGAATGAAGTACAAAAAGCGGGCTCTAATAGGCATTCTTGCCAATGGAATGGCCAGGTTTGCAGACCTATTGCCATTCGTTTTCATTGGATTTGCTGTAGACTATTATTCTGGCAATAATACCGATGGTTTCTTCGGGACGATGAGGGATTTTCTAGACGAGTCGGTTTTTCCCCTTCTACATGACAACTTGGCCATTGGATACGGAATTCTAATTTTCCTCGGCTTTGCTAGTTTAGCAATTTTTCAAGGCATTAGCGAATATTGTTGGCAAACTCTAGGTTACAAGGTCCAACATGATTTGCGATTAGATGCAACTCGTTCATTAATCGACATGGAGGCATCATACTATGATTTACGCCAAACAGGTCAACTGATGAGTGTTTTATCTGCGGATGTGAATCAGTTAGAGGATGTTATTAGTGATGCATCAACCTCTATAATCAGAATAATAGTCACCTTTGGTACGGCATTCTTGATTCTTGTTTTGATGAGTTGGAAGCTAGCAGCAGTATTGTTCGCACCTCTAATTCTGATTGTCCCTCTAGTGTACCTGTTTTCGACAAGAGTTCAGAGAAAATACCGTCAACAAAGAGAATCTACTGGCGATATTACTGCAGTTTTAGAGAATGTAATTTCAGGAATATCTGTCGTTCAGGCGTACAATGCCCAAGAATGGGAAGCCAACAGAGTCGATCAAGAATCGACGGCATATCGTGAACAAGCAATCGGTGCAAGTCGTGATAGAAACAGATTCCTTCCTGGATTATACGCAATAGCAGGTATTGCCTTTGGCCTATTGGTTACGGTAGGTGGATACTTGACTAAGTCGGGAGATATTTCGACCGGACAACTAGTAACATTCCTACTAATATCTACAAGAATGACAATGCCAATGTTCATCTTCGGAATGTTGGTAAATCAATTACAAAAAGGTGAAGCAAGTGCTCGCAGAGTCTTTGCATTGGTAGACTTAGTGCCAACTATTACTGACAAACCAGACGCAAAAGAATTGGAAGGAATGATTGAATCAGTCGAATTCGAAAATGTTCATTTCACTTATCCTGGAACATCAACCAAAGTACTCGCAGGAATATCTTTCAAAGTAGAAGCAGGTCAATTCTTGGGAGTGATGGGGCACACTGGCGCAGGCAAGACAACCATCCTGAAGTTGCTAATGCGTTATTATGAGCCTCAGGAAGGAAGAGTACTAGTCAATGGCATCGATGTTCAAGATCTAACACTTGATTCTGTTAGAGCAGCCATGGGATTCGTTAGTCAAGAACCGTTCCTATTCTTCGGTACATTGAAACAGAATGTTTCTTACAATCGTGAAGCGGATGATGATGAGGTTATGAAAGCCTTAGATCTGGCAGGGGCAGCAGAATTTGTTAGTGAATTAGAAGATGGTTTGGAAACTATGGTTGGTGACCGTGGAACTAAATTATCTGGTGGCCAAAGAGCCAGAGTTTCGCTTGCAAGAGCTTTACTAAAGAGTCCGAGTTTGTTGGTTTTGGATGAAGCATCTAGCGCTCTTGATGCAGAAACAGAAAAGAGAATTCAAGAGAATCTTCTAGCCAGTGGTGGCGATAGGACTACAATCGCAGTTGCGCATCGATTATCCACAATCCGTAATGCAGAAGAAATCATTTCGATGGTTGACGGTGGAATTGTTGAGAGAGGTACTCACGACGAATTAATCGATAACAACGGAGTATATGCAAGCCAATGGCAGATTCAAACTGGAGAAATTTAATCTCGATTCAATTCTCGATCTTTTTGCGACGCTTATCCTCCAAATCAGGAGCGAAGCGTTTGTCACCTTGAATGATAACCATAGATAGTAATAGGAATAGAGGAAATCCTACAACAATAGCCCAAACAGATAGTGAAATGTTGAGCAAACTATGCTCTTCAAAAATTTCAGCAACTATGATTATTGCAAAGACTAGAAAAATTCTGATTATGGTTATCCAACTTCTAATTATCATCCAAATCTCTCGACCATCAGATGTATCATCCGGCGCATCTATTCTATCACGAATTGTCTGCGCCATAACGGTGGCTTAGCAGGCTATCGCTTAAGTTTAGTCAAGCAGTTCGTATTCTATCGTCTATCTGTTCACCTACACCGGCACTTCCGCCAGTGCGACGAATCTCTCTCCATGCTTTGTTTACACCAGCGCCATATGCCCAATGTGCTAAAAATACGAAAAGAGGTGCAAAGAATACAGTTCCAATATTTCGATGCGGACTAGTTCCAATAGCTGCTCCAAGCCAAGATATTGCGATATACAACCCCGCTAAACCTAGTGGGATATGGAATGCTACACGTGAAAGGTCCCATTCTCCATCAAGAGTAAACCATAGGTCAGCAGCAGCTCCTCCTGTGGCAGCTCCAAAGATTACGCTAATCGCTGCTGCGACAACTATCCATGGGAAGAAGCCGATAGCAGTGTGCGACCATTCTGCAATTTCTGGCCAACGCTTGTTTGCAACCATACGTGTATATCCGTAGTTTCGCATTTGCTTCATGTAAGGTCTGAATGGACGCCTTCTTCGATGAGGCATTACATTTTCAGGGTCGATGAATAATTTATGTCCTGCTCGTTGGATTTTTGCATCTAGAACTACGTCCTCTGCTCCAATACAACCATCTTCGAAAAATCCAACTTCTCTCAAGTTAGCCATTCTGTGAGCACAATTAACTCCAGGGTTATGAGTGATAGGAACCAATTCTCCTTTCGGTTGAGCGCCATATCTTGTTCCAGCAGTCATGAATCTGGTACAGAATGCGACGTCTGCACATTTTGCACCGAACGGGTCTTCATCAGGTGCAAAATTTGGTCCACCTACTGCTCCTACATTTGGATCTTTGAACCAGCGAACCAACTTTTCAACCCAATCCAATGGTGGTATGGTATCATCATCTGTGAATAGTACTAGGTCATGATCCATTCTTTCTAAGGCATAATTACATGCATTTGCACGATTACGTGAAGGGTCATCTATCCATGTGACTCCATACTTTTCACAAACTTCCTTTGTGTGATCCTTTGACTTGGAATCTGAAATTACAATTTCAAAGTCAGGATAGGTTTGCTGAGTTAATCTACCTAGAACAATATCTAGTTCGTCAGCATTATTGATTGTAGGAATCAATACTGCCACTTTGTAAGGCTCGCCATCTTCCTTGAGCAGTGGTGATACATCTGCCATATACCTGCCATCTCACACCCCTTGATGAACCCATCTCAAACTTATGCGAAAATCAAAATTTACTACAAAGCCGCGCGTTTGAGACCTCAAGTCGATTAGAAGGTTCATAAGCCTCCAAAGAAGCAAACAATGTATAGGGGTGCTCTCATGTTGAACGTCACAGCCCGTCAAGAACTCATGCGAACGATTGTTGACACTCTCGGTGTCGTAGTTGAGGAGGCAAGACTAGACTTCGGAGAAAATGGATTATCTGTTAGGGTCGTCGACCCTTCTCACGTTGCCATGATCAAGATGGAAGTAGATAGTGCGGCTTTCGATGCTTGGGAAGTTGACGAAACTAAATTGGGTCTTGAAATGAGGAAACTGAAAGAGATTGTTGGAATTGCGGGAGCAGGAGATATGGTTGAACTTGCATACAATGATGAGTCGGGCCAGGCCACAATTAACATTGGTCGAATCGATTTGAACTTGCGACCACTAGATAACACCACATTGAATCCACCAAATGTTCCAGCGTTAGAACTTCCTTGCGGAGTAACAATATCTGGTTCAGAACTTGCTCAGGCTCTAAGAGCTGCTAAGATGGCAGGCGATTTAGTAAATCTTTCAATTACAGATTCTTCTTTTGCAGTTAATGTCAAAGGTTCTACCGATGAAGTAAATGTTGAATTCTCTAAGGATGAATTAACAGCGATTGATTGCAGTGACGCAGCACGCTCACAATATTCACTCACTTACCTTACTCCAATGGCCAAAATTTTCCAAGGTATCGATAATGTAAATCTAAGGTTCGGAGAAAATTTCCCTCTGAAACTTACATTTGACTTTTCAGATGGTGCAGGGCACGTTGAGTACTTCCTAGCACCAAGAGTTGAAGGCGACTTCTGATTCCTAATTGGTAACATAGTATAGACAATGATTGTCTTCTAATCCATGTAGGTCTATTTGTTCTAGAACAGTTAATCCTGCATCTTCGAGTTGATCTCTAATCTGATTGAATACCTCTCTTTCATCAGTATCGGTGTATCTTTCAGATGCTGCTTTTAGAGATAGTAATCCCTTGCCATCAGGTTTCAGAAATCGCTTGACAGCGTTGATGAAAATTTCAGCTTGGCCTGCTTGACTGACATCTTGCAATAACCAATCAACTTTGGAAGAAACCATTACTCCCCAGGCAGAATGTTTCCTAGCATCACCAAGAACTGGAACTAAGCCAGGGCGTATTTTTGATAGGTGAACCAAATCTCTTAGACACCGGGGAGAAAGATCAACAGCAATTATTCTTCCATTTTTTTGATTTTCATTTCCACAAACTTGGTCATGGAGATGTGACAACGAAGTTCCATGACCTGCTCCAAGGTATAGGCAGGTATCGCCCTCTTCTGGTAGTAAATCGTATTGGGTTCTTCTCGCCCTTGATAATGCAGCACCTAATTTCGATCTTGTTGGATCCCATCTTCGGTATTCTTCTCCCTTGAATTTGCGAAGAGATTCTCCGTACTGTGAATGCTTAGGAACGGCATTTAGCGTCCAAATCGATCTGCCATCAACCATGACAGCCCAAGAAAGGCGACGCTTTTTACCCATCATAATCACCTTTGAGGAGGGCTTGAGTTTTCGCTTCGGATAGTTTCTACTCTTTTCGCTACTGCATCTAGTGCTTCTTGGCCCCATGGCTTTCCGCCATATGCGTCACATCGAACTGCGATTGTTGCTTTGGCAGCAACTGTTCTAGCAATCTTTCCTCTTACCCAGCGTGGTGATCTGGAAATCCATGGGTGCATGAAAATATGTCCATGTTTAGGAGATGGTGCTCCGGTTTTCAAGTGGTTGAAAAATGCTTTTTCAGCACCAAGAATCTGCATTGTGCCTGCTGGTAGTCTGGCAAGTCTTGCACGACCATGTGCTTCAACACAAAGCCTTGCAGCGAGGATTGGTCCTAGTAAAGCAGATAGTGATGGAAGGTGTTCTGAAGCAAGTTCTCTGACAACATCTTCCATTTTTTCTAAGCGGTTCTTGATTTCCCAAACACTTTCTGCCCAATCATGAAGACTGTCCCATTCCGCATCAGTAGGTCCTACGGGAGGAATGCCTACGCCTAATTTGTCAGCTAATTCTTCGAGATTGTTAGTGTCTATTACCTTCTTAGCAAGACCAGTTCTGTCGCGTTCAAAACGAGCTTCTGGAAGGAATAGACCCACCCATTCAACCAATCGTCCCTCGATTGTAATGAAAGAAGCACGTAATTCATCAGATGCTTTGAGAATATGTTCTAGGCGCCTATCGGGGTCGCCTGCAGCAGCATCAACACCTCGTTTTGAAAGTAAAATCGCTGCACGATCAAGGCATTCTAGTGCTTCTGATGATGGAAGTGGCCAATCGGCATTTGGTAGTTCTTCATCGCCATGTAACAAAACCTTAGCATCCGGAAATCTTTCGGACAGCCTTTCCGCTTCCGGAGTAAGAGCCTCATGTGCGATCATATCTAAGCGTGAACATACAGAGTCTGTATCTCTCCAACCGTCCCACTCCTCGGCATCTATGATGTTTCCATCTGAGTCCGAGACAGCTGCAGCTCTCCAGTCATACCACAGCCACATATGGTTGGCCAGAAGCACCCCCTTGATGAATGAATTGCTGATGGTTCATCACAAATGTTGATATGTCTAATCCTTTACCTGTTCCTATGTTCTGCCCACAATGCGGTACACTGGCTTTCCCTACTCCCTCTGGAGATATCAATTGTACAAATTACAAATGCGGATATCAAGGCCCAGCAAATGTCAAGGTAAAGGGTGTTGATGGAAAGGAAGTTGACCTTTCCAAGACAACATCTTCTACTAAAGCAGAAACAAGAACTTACGAGGTTATCAAAGACTCTGATGAGATGAAGGGTGTACTGACTACTGGAGATTACATGTGCCCTAAGTGTGACTGTGTTGAAGTCTATTCTTATCTGGAACAAACACGTTCTTCTGATGAGCCTGAAACACGTATGCTTACCTGCAAGGATTGCGGTAATGGTTGGAGAGAATACTGAGTGATGGAGTATGAAAATACGAGCATTGTTAGCTTGTTTGATATTATTTGTCCCAGGATGTTTTTCTGCTGAAGAAGGCCCTGAGTTCCATGGCAAAGATCTCAATGAAATGAATGTGTATGAATTCACATTGAGTGATCAAGACCAATCGAAATTTTCGCTTGAAGATGAGGAGGGCAAAGTTGTAATCTTAGCCTTTGTTTATACTAGGTGTGACGATGTTTGTTTACTGATCTCACAGAATTTGAAAGAAGTAAAATCACAATTGACCGAGAATGAGCTTGAAAAGGTATCATTCATCTCAGTAACCATTGATTGGCGGCATGATTCCCCAGATGTTCTGAAAAATTGGTCTGATAATATGGGATATGATTGGCCACATTTGACCGATTGGAATTCTGACCAAATTCGAAATACATACTCAGAGTATGATATTGTGCCGTATGATGAAGAAGCATATCAAGAGGTACATCTGCAACCAGTCTACATTTTGGACACCGATCTAAAAGGCCGAGTAGTGTGGATAGAATATGATTGGCCAATCGACTTGTTCATGGAAGATTTGCGTACAGTAATTGATTTGGGGTGATGAAATGAGAATTACAGCACTTGTAATTTCTCTAATTCTATTGCTACCTGGGTGCGTATCTGATGACAAAGAAGAGGAAGAACCGATTACATACAATGGTCGTGATTTAGGAGGCAGTAATACCTACCAATTCACCCTGGAAGATTCTCAAGGGCCACTATGGAGTTTGAGTGACCAAGAAGGTAAAGTTGTAATTTTAGTGTTCATGTTTACACGGTGTGACGAAACATGCCCGGTTACTAGTCATAATGTGAAGATGGTTCAAGATACACTGACACAAGAAGAGTTAGAAAAAATTAGTATTGTTTCTGTAACTGTTGATTGGGAACACGATTCACCTTCGGAGTTAAGGAATTGGACTGAAGAAAGAGGATATGATTGGCCCCACCTTACTGGTTCAAAGCAAGCATTGGACCCAGTCTATGAGAACTATGGGGTTGGACCATTTCAAGAAGAAGATGACTCTGAAGAGGGATACACTGTGGCTCACACTTCTCCTACCTATATTTTAGATACAAACCTGAAAGGTCGTGTTGTATGGTCTGATTTTGATTTCCCAGTCGACTTATTTGTCGAAGATGTAAGGACTGTACTCGAGAATTACTGATCATTTTTGGCAAGAAGAGCACCAAAATGTCGATCTTCCGCCTTGGACTAGTCGTTCGATAATTCCGCCACACTCACATTCAGAACCTTCTTTGTCATAGACTCTGAATTGATGAGGGAAATAACCGAGAGTGCCGTCCACTCCTGCAAAGTCCCTGAGGGTAGAACCGCCTGCTTGAATCGCTTCTGCTAGAATGACTTTGATTTCATTTACAAGAACTTGGCACTCTTTCTTTGTGACTTTATTCGATTTACGTGTAGGGGATATGTGGCTTCGGTTCAAAGCTTCACAAGCATAGATGTTGCCAACTCCCACCACTACTTTTTGATCAAGAATGCAGATTTTGATAGGACTTTTTCTTCGCTGTAATTTCTCATATAGGTCCTCAGCAGTCCAGTCTTCTAATGGTTCAGGACCCAAGTGGTCCAGAAGTTTGTGAGATTCTCCTCGATAAATATCTAGAACTCCAAATCTTCTCGGATCATTGTAAACCGACATACTTCCATCATCAAGGTAGATTACCACATGGTCGTGTTTACCTTCACATTCACTCGCATCTAGTGTCCATTTGCCACTCATTCCTAGATGTGAAAGCAAAATATCCTCATTGTCGAGGTCGATGAGGAGATATTTTGCCCTGCGTCTTACATCGACAATCTTCAGACCAGTAAGTCGTTTTTCTAATCCCTCTGGGAAAGGAAATCGTAATCCTTCACGGCGTAATTCGACACCATCTATGCGCTTGCCAATCCAAGAACGAGAAAGTCCGGTACGGACAGTTTCCACTTCGGGCAGTTCTGGCATAAAGTGCGGTTTAACTTGATGTCAATAGTATTGATTGTCATAGCCCGGATAGTTTGTAGGCAGTCCAAATTGCCAAACCTATCATTAACAACCCTGTGATTAAGTTTAGAATTCTTTGATTATTCTCTATTTTAGTAAGAATTGATGAATTAGATAAGACCAATGCAACCAATACATACCAAACGGTATCAATCGTCATTCCCATGACTGCAATTATCCATTTAGTATCGCTGGACATCGATGGATCTAGTACACTCGATAACACTGCTAACATGAATACAGCTATCTTTGGATTAAGGAATGCAATAAAGAATCCTTCAACAAAACCTTCTCTCTTACCTTCAGAATGTTCGATAACTTTCTCTTCACTTCGAATAATTTCTATTCCCAGATAAAGTAAGAACAAACCACCTAGAATTTGCATTATTGTAAATATGTCAGGATAACTCTCCATTATCGCTACAAGTCCAAAAACTACGGTTACCGCATAGAATCCAAAACCAATTCCATGGCCTACTGCACATGCAAGGCCTCTACTACGTCCACCGATCATTGTGTTACGCAGTACCACTGCTAGAGACGGTCCTGGCGACGTTGCTCCAAGAATGAACATGACGGCTGCCGCAGAGATTGCTGTTATGTCCACGTGCCTCGTAGAGCGCTAATGGACATGACCTTTTGCTTGTTTAAGCGAGGTAGGTAATCGAACTTGCACCTAATCGCTTTGCCGTTTCCATAGATGCCCTATCGAAGTGTGCTCTGACTTCGACATTGTCTAGGACTGTTACAAATGCCTTGACCAATGATTCTGCTGCAGTCGGACGTGTTTCCTCAACTTTGCTCGCCATGTGCATCCATTATACTTCTACACCTATTTACCTTTGTCTTGATGCTTCAAATGTGGCATTGCTAGCCATTCGTCGAAATCCAGCGATTGAATTCCGGAAGGTGGAATTGCAATTTCCTTAACACGGAATTTCGAATTCATTTCGTAGTAATTTCATCTAAAATATCGCCAAAAAATGATGATAGTAAAGATTTCATTTAGCGAATTCAAACGGTGAGTCCATAAGCGAGCGGCAGCCGCCTCGGAATATGTCCCGTGAACTCATCCGTGTCGAGGGTGTAGACCGCTCGTTCGGTCCGGTCACAGTTCTACAAGACATCAATCTCATGATCAACGAGGGCGATCGTATTGGAATCGTGGGGCACAATGGTGCTGGCAAAACAACGCTACTGAATACAATTTCAGAACAAAAACAGGATGTTGGAGACATCGAGTTCTCTTCTGGAATTAGAATAGCATATCTTACTCAGATACGAGATATCGATGAGGATTCTACAATCGATGAAGAATTATCAAGGAAAGGAAGACAGTTCCAAGAATTGGAAGAAGAGATTGCAGCAATCGAGGCACAGATGGTTGATCCTGCCTTCTATGAAGGCAATTGGCAGCCAGTGATGGATAGATACTCCGAATTACAGACGATGCTTGGAGCATCGGGTGGAGGAAACGTTGCAAATATCGCTAAAGCTATTCTTGAGAGACTTGGCCTTGACCAACATCCAATGGACATGAAGGTTAGTTCACTATCCGGAGGCGAAAGGGCAAAACTTGCTCTTGCTCGCCAACTTGTCGGTCTAGCTGGCGTTGATGTTATCTTCCTTGACGAGCCTACAAATCACTTGGACATTCAGACAACTGAATGGCTTGAAGAGTTCATCAATGATTTCGTAGGGGCGCAGTTAATCGTTTCACACGACAGATATTTCTTAGATCAAGTATGTACTCGAATCGTTGAAATAGATAACCTCCGTAACTGGAATTACAAAGGAAACTATTCACAATTCCTAAAGCAAAAAGAAAACTTTCTGGCAGCATTAGATGATAGAATAAAGAATGTTGAGAAGAAGATTTCACACACTCAAAGCGCGCTTCGTTCAATGAAATCGGCTAACAAGTATGACAAGTCGATATCTGCAAAGCACAAGATGATTGAGAGGATGCAACAAGAATTGAAGGCACTCAAAGCCCGCAAGCCTAAGCAAAGAAAAGGTCTGAGATTCAATCTAGAAGCCGCTGATAAATCGAGTAATGACATCATACAATTCTTAGGGGCCTCAAAGAAGTTCGATGGACTCAAGCGGCCAATTTTGGATAACCAAGATATGGAAATTTCGAAAGGAGACCGAATCGGAATCGTCGGGGGTAATGGTCAAGGTAAGACAACATTACTCAAATTGATTACAGGTGATGAGGAAATCGATTCAGGAACAAGAGATCTAGCACCTGGTGCAATTATTGGTTACTACCATCAAGATCACAGAACTCTTGATTTCAAATTAAATCCTGTTGAACAGGTCGAAGTTCTTCGCCCAGATATGCAGTACGGAGATATCCGTGCAGCACTAGGTAGATTCCAATTTGCAAAGGAACAGGTAACAACTCCTCTTGGCAAATTGTCTGGTGGTGAAAGAGCACGTATTGCTTTGCTAAAGATTCTACTCGAAGAGAACAATCTTCTCTTGCTTGACGAACCTACAAACCACTTGGACATGGATGCTAAAGAAACCCTAGAAGAGGCACTTGTCGAATACGACGGAGCTATTGTAACCGTAAGTCACGATAGATGGTTCTTGGATCAAGTAGTCAATCAAATCTGGGAATTACAAGATGGAATCGTCACCAAGTATTATGGTAATTATACAGATTATATCAGGAAGAAGAAGGGTCTTCCTGCATTGGTTGACGGAGAAGAACCGGTCCTGTGATCAGGGCTCTTGAAAGGTAAGGCGGGATATCATCTGCCACCATTCCTGGGCCTATTTCATTCTCTGCAAGTTTTCCTGCAACTCGCATTAGATGAACTCCTAGTCTAGCGGCACTCCAAGGAGATAATCCAAGTCCCAGTAAGCCGCCTATGCTACCCGCAAGTAGGTCTCCAGTTCCACCCATTGACATGCGCGGATTTCCACCCATGCCTATTCCTCCGCGCCCGCCAGCGCCGATGATTATGTCCTCGGCACCGGTTCGAATTACGACTCTAGATTCTCCAGACCCGGCAATTAAATCGGGTACTGTGTCAATGTTACCAATCCAATTTTCCAGTTCTTTTTGGTGCGGGGTTACAACTCCTACGAGCCCTTCAGGCCATCCATCAAGCGCCCTGATTGCGTCTGCATCTATCACTTTTGGAACATTTGGAGTTGCTTGAATCAGCATCTTTACCGCTTCTATCGATTCGGGAGCATCGCCCATTCCTGGGCCGATGACCATTGCCTGAACTCCTCTTCCTGTCATGCAACGTTTGACCAAATCTGATACATCGGTAATTATTTCTTGATCAGTCATCGACTCCTGAATCAGTTCACTAGGCCATTTTGCCCTTGCAGCAGCAGCCTTTGGCATTGCAACATGAACAAGATCTACTCCCATTCTAGCAGCAGCCATTCCTGAGAGAATTGGTGCGCCATGATATGGCCCACCTCCAACGATTAGCACTCTTCCTCGGTCTCCTTTAATTTGACCTTCCTTCGGGTGTGGGTAACGCAAAAGGTCTCCCGGGCCAGGGTCGAGTGTCTCTTCTGGCCAGCCAACTGGGGCGATGAATAGATCTCCAACCTCTGGTAGCAATTTACCATGTGAATCGATCATATTCGATTTTGGAGCTTCAAATGTCACAGTTCTGAAGGCATTGAAAGAAACTCCAGAGCCACATCCTGTTGGCATATCACAGGCTAGTACCATAGGTCTGCCGGGTATCTTTTCCATTAGGCTAAGGATTTCCCCCCTTGGTTGGCCGAATGAACCCGCACCAAGTAGGCAATCTACAATCACTGCAGGATCCTCTTTAGGTAGATTCTCGACAGAGTGAACTTCACCATCCCAATCATCTCTTGCTCTTTGGGCAAGTGGTGTCTTCTGTTTGTCGTGAGTTGCTACGACTTTGCAACCTTCGAAAATTGTTGCAAGTCTGAATCCATCGCCTCCATTATTTCCAGGTCCGCACAATATCCAGATTGGTTTGGGAGCGCCTTCAAGTGCGTTGGCCAGGTGTTCTGCAGCCGTTTTCATCAATTCATCCATATCTGCACCCAATGCTTCGGCATTGGAATCGAGGACTGCGACCTCTTGTGGAGACATAATCCATCTGGGTCGCATACGACTCGCACTAACTTCTAGGCCTTTGATTTGAACGGTATCATGATGAACGAATGTATGCTCCGTAGGAGCATGTCCGAGGAGGCGCCGGTGTTTGAAACAACTACCGGGCCTGTTCGTGTAATCACTGCTGCAAGCCTATTCGATGGGCATGATGCTGCAATAAATGTCATGCGTAGACTCATTCAATCCAGCGGTGCAGAAGTAATTCACCTTGGGCATGATAGATCGGCGAAAGATGTAGTCGATTGTGCAGTTCAGGAAGACGCTCATGCAGTTGCTTTGACTTCATATCAAGGTGGACACATGGAATACTTCACCTACATTCGTCAATTACTAGACGAAGCAGGTTGCGAACATATCCGCATTTTTGGTGGCGGTGGCGGAACGATTACGCCTCCTGAAATTAGAGATTTACACAAGAGTGGTATTTCCAAAATCTATTCTCCAGATGACGGTCGAAAGATGGGACTAATGGGAATGATTCATGATTTGATGGGTACTGCAAGCAAGGTTGACTTGATTGCAGACAGTAGAATCCAAAGTCTCGATGGCCCAATTACAGCAGACGATATGGCTAAGGTTGGACTTCTGATGACTCTATCAGAATCTGCTAGTGCTGAAGAATTCAAAGCAACACTAGACAAGGTTCGTTCCAGCGATAATGATGTTCCAGTGATTGGTTTCACAGGTACTGGTGGTGCTGGTAAGAGCAGTTTGTTGGACGAATTGATGTTACGAATTCTTCGTGATAATCCTGACAAGAAAGTATGCTTACTGTGTGTTGACCCTACTAGAAAGCGAACAGGCGGGGCGCTACTGGGTGACCGAATTAGAATGAACTCTCTTTCCAATAACAACCTCTTCATGCGCTCTTTAGCGAGTAGGGGTAGCGGCTCAGAAATCAGTGCTAACCTCGATCGAGCAATCGAGGCAGCTAAGGCTGTTGGATTCGATTTGATATTCTGTGAGACTAGCGGAATTGGACAAGGTAGTGATGCTATTACTACCGTTTCAGACCGTTCATTGTATGTCATGACTGCAGAGTTCGGCGCCCACACTCAGTTAGAGAAAATCGAGATGCTTGATGTAGCAGACTTAGTCGTGCTAAACAAGTACGAAAAGAGAGGCAGTGAAGACGCACTGCGTGCAATTAGAAAACAAGTTAGACGCAACCGAAACATGTTCGATGTCGAAGACCTAGAACTCCCAGTAGTTGCTACAATCGCTAGCCAATTCGCAGACCCAGGAGTTGATGTCCTTTGGCAGAAGTTAGCCGCAATGGTTGATTTCAATGCAAGTGAGCCGATTGGTGTAATCGGAGAGCGTAAGGGTGTAATCCCTCCAGAGAGAGTACATTATCTGTCTGAAATATCTTCTGTTGTTAGAGACTATCATGCACAAAATGGCAGTGTTGCTGAGAAATTGCGAACTATGCAGCATCTAGAGACTGCAAGCAAAGAGTTGCCTTCCATAAAGAGTGAAGTTGATGATCATCTTTCTGAATTACGTGAAGAGATCGCAGAAGCTAGCCAAATAGTTGCAGATTTCAGAGATTTAGCTGAGCAATATTCCAGTGGAGAGTTCACTTACTATGTTCGTGGAAAGCCGTTCACAGTGTCAACAGTTACTGAATCACTGTCTCATCAGATGATACCTCGTGTTGCACTTCCGAAGTATTCTGATGATGGAGACATGTACAATTGGATTACTAGGGAAAATGCACCAGGTCATTTCCCATTCACATCTGGAGTATTCCCATTCAAGCGAACCGATGAGTTGAGTGCTCGTATGTTCGCTGGAGAAGGAGAGGGAGAGAGGACTAACCGCCGATTCCACCTTCTTTCTCAAGGCCAAGATTACGTTCGCCTATCAACTGCATTCGACAGTGTAACTCTGTATGGGCGAGACCCCGACCGTCGACCTGACATTTGGGGAAAGGTCGGTAATTCCGGTGTTTCCATCGCTAGTATCGATGATGCTAAGCGTCTTTATTCTGGATTTGATTTGTGTGACGCAAATACTTCTGTTTCAATGACAATTAATGGGCCAGCACCAGTTATCCTTGCATTCTACCT
>QQSA01000018.1 GCA_003602535.1 Candidatus Poseidoniales archaeon | reverse complement strand
GGCCGAGGCAAGAAAGGCGAGCAATAAGCCCCTAACCTTCATGAGGCCCATGCTACCGCACAGGATACATGGAGCCCTTTGAAGGTGTAGACTTCTACGACATCGAATCTCTTCTAACCGAAGATGAAATTATGATTCGCGACATGGTTCGTGAATGGGTTGACGAAGAAGTTCTACCAAAAATTGAGCATGCTTGTGAAGAAGGAATATTTCCTGATGAATGGAGAGTCGCTCTTGGAGAAATGGGGGTACTAGGTGCACCATTGAAAGGATATGGTTGCCCTGGATTATCCTATGTCGCATACGGATTAATTTGTCAAGAATTAGAAAGAGGAGATTCAGGACTTCGTTCATTTGCTAGTGTTCAAGGGTCTTTAGCGATGTACCCAATCTGGGATTTCGGAAGTGAAGAACAAAAAGAATACTATCTCCCAAAGTTGGCGTCCGGAGAATGGGTTGGATGTTTTGGATTGACAGAACCTGATTATGGATCTAACCCTGGAGATATGATTACCAAAGCCGAAGATATGGGTGACCATTATCTCCTAAACGGTGCTAAGATGTGGATTACCAATGGTACAATAGCAGATGTCGCTGTAGTTTGGGCAAAATTAGATGGAGTAATTCGTGGATTCATTGTTGAGAAAAATGATGAAGGTTTCAGCGCCCCCGAAATGAAGGGAAAACATTCACTCAAGGCTAGCGTTACCAGTGAATTAGTATTCCAAGATTGCAAGATTCCAAAGAACAGAATGCTTCCAGATGTTAAGGGATTACGTGGACCATTCTCATGCCTTAACAATGCTAGATTCGGTATTTCATGGGGAGCTCTTGGCTCTGCAATGGCATGTTTCCACTCTGCCAAAACCTACTCTCTTTCGAGAATTCAATTCGGAGAACCTATTGCATCTTACCAACTTATTCAAAATAAGTTAGCATGGATGCTTCGTGAGATTACTAAGGGTCAACTATTGGCATATCACCTAGGAAGGAAGAAAGACGATGGAACTTGGTTTAATGAACAAATTAGCCTCGCTAAAATGAATAATGTTGACATTGCTTTAGAAATTGCAAGAGTGGCAAGAGATATTCATGGAGCAAATGGTATTCTTGATGAATATCCTGTCATGAGACATATGGCCAACCTAGAATCTGTCAAGACATACGAAGGTACGCATGATATTCACAACCTTATTCTTGGAAGATATATCACCGGGATTCAAGCATTTACTCGAAATTCATGATCAGGACCCTGTCCAAGATTTGCAGTGTTCATATTGATCACTATTCAATGCGTCTCCCCATGTTTTTAACGTCTTAACTGGAGTTCCATCAGACCATTCTCCCATGTATCTAAGTTCTTCAGAATCTACAAGTAATGTTTCTGCATTTGATTCCATAAGCTCATCACCAATATTTCTAGCAACCAGCCAATCGGCTTGTGATGCTACTCTTCTGTAAAATCCCCAATCAGCAAGAGTATCATGAGTTTCTGTAGCTTGTAAATAATGAGTGGCAACCAATCGAGGAAAACCATACCTATCACTTGGAACCTCGATAAATAGAGCATTTTCCCCAAGTAATGATTGATGATATACTCCAAAGCAATCATTCACGCTCATATCATCCTCACTAATTACTACATGAGCCATGAAATTTTCAGGAACCCCACTCAAGTCAATTTGCAGATGATCTTGCACAGGCCTTGCATAAGGAGCTTCTAAGTCGACGAATAATGATTCACTTCCCCACCCATTACTCAATGCCCAATCCAATACAAGTAATGCGTAACCTGCTCCTAAACTATGACCTCCGATTAACAAATGATCGTGATTTGCATTAGGAGGAATGATAGTTGACATGTATTCAAGGGCCGCATCTATAGCTACGGCTCTAGGTTCATGGAATGGGTGGTTCGACATCCCTTTCTCTTCATGAAGAGTATAGGAATCATATCCAGGCGGCATTACATCAGAGGGATACTGAATGAAGGCTACTGCCACTCCTCTAGATGCTAATGCTTCTACCCAATCTACATACGAATCGAAGAATGGATTCGCAAAACCATGAAGAATAATCGCTAAGGGCATTTCACCATCATGCCCATCCGGTAACGAAAGGTAAACTGAAAATGTAACATCTTCTTCATAATCACCCTGAATGCTAGAAACTTCATCTGGCATCGGATATTCATGTATGGTTGTAATTACTGAATATTCGCCATCATCAAATTCTGGTTCAGGTGGAGATGGCAACAAACCTGCCATGGCTGAAAGCCCTGGACTGATCAACCATACAGCGATTAGAACAACTAAAATATGAACTGAACTGTTCAATCGATTATTTCCGTCCTTGAAGGGATTCTTTGGCATTCCTCCTGCGATTAAAGCCGAACAAATCATGATGAAACCATATGTTGTTGGCAATAGGATGAATGCATCACGAAGGTAGGCGATATTTAGAAGAATAAAAATGAATAACAAACCGAATATTATTCCTAATACCAGAGTTGCAATC
>QQSA01000017.1 GCA_003602535.1 Candidatus Poseidoniales archaeon | reverse complement strand
AGTGTCACAAATGTTAGTGCAGTAATCAAGAAATTAACCGGAAAGGATGTTTCTGATTATGACATACATATCCAATTCGTTGATACCCACGGAGTTGACGGAGATTCAGCATCAATTACGATAGCAACTGCAATTATTTCCGCACTAGAAAACATACCGATTAGGCAAGACTTAGCTATGACTGGAAGCCTTTCAGTACGAGGAGAAGTTTTGCCTATTGGCGGAGTTACTGCTAAGATTGAATCTGCTGCTAAGGCTGGAATTAAAACCGTAATTATCCCTAGAGCAAATTCTCAAGATGTACTACTAGACCAGCAATATGAGAATATCGAAGTTATTGCAGTTGATACTTTGGATGAAGTTATGGAACATGCTCTACTTGTAGGAGACAAGAAAACCAGTTTAGTTGACAGGTTGTCAGCAGTTATCGATCGCTTAACACCTGAGATATCTCCTAATAGTCAACTCTCCTGAAAGGAAGTTATACTATGACTGAAGAAAAGAATACAGGCTCTGCCTTGCCTATTCTTTTTCTTGTTGTCATGATTGACATGATTGGGTTTGGAATAGTCATTCCATTCCTAACATATTTTATTGAAGATCTTGCAACTCTCCAAGGAGTTACAGAATTGGGCCTTTGGGTCGGACTGATGATGGTGAGTTATTCCGTAGCTCAATTCTTATTCTCTCCACTATGGGGTTCTCTTTCAGATAGATTAGGGCGAAAGCCAATCATTCTAGTTGGATTGGTTGGGAATACTGTTTTCTTCACATTATTTGGGATTTCAACCAGTTTGTTAATGGCATTGTTTGCAAGATTCTGTGCCGGTGCATTCAATGCCAATATTGCTGTTGCAAAGGCGTATATCGGGGATATTTCAGATCATACAAATCTTGCAAAGCGAATGGGATTAATCGGGGCATCATTTGGTGTTGGTTTCACAATTGGTCCATTTTTAGGAGGTGAATTCTCTAGTCCTGCTGACAAATGGAGTATTTTCTCTGATACAATTTTTGAGACACACCCGTATCTTTTACCATGTCTCATAGCATCACTACTGTCGACAATATCTTTCTTCTTCGCAATATACAAATTGCCAGAGAGTCACAAACCCTCCAAAGAAGTCAAGGTTTCTATGAACCCAATCTCAAACGTATACAATATGTTTAGTGATATGAAGAAAGTTATCCGAGTACCACAGCTTGGAAGATTGATTATGATTGTCACAATGTTCTCTTATGGGTTCACTATTATGCATGCTGTCTTCGTACTATTTACTGAATATGACCTAGGGTTTTCAGAATCACAGAATGGAAGAATCTTCGCAATAATTGGAATTAATGGACTCATTATTCAAGGAATCTTGATTGGAAAGCTAACCAAAAAGTTTGGTTCAATAAATTTGATGAAGATAGGCACATTTACCTGCGGATTAGGATTGGTACTGATACCTTATGTTTCACATCAATATGTTTGGTTGACAATGGGTATCGTCGTAATGTTAATTTCGACAGGTAATGCACTGTTTCAACCATCTTTCTCTGCGATATTGGCACAACGTACTATCGAAGAAAAACAAGAGATGGGTCTTGTCATGGGTGCACAAGAATCAGCCTCGTCATTTGCAAGGATTATCGGGCCACTAACCGGAGGCATAGTGTGGGACTACACCGTTTTGAAGACTGGTTACTTATCGATTGCCACATCATTTCATCTATGCGGAATTATGATGTTAATTGCATTATTTTTACAATTCCAAATGAAACCTGTTAATTCTGAATCGAGTGAATAACTCAAGTATTCGATACTTTTGTGCATTAATTATGGGAGACACTTCTGACTCGATAGGTAACCCTGCATTCCATCATCGAATTTCGACTATTTCACATGCTGCAATATTGATGACTATTTTCGTTCTTGCAATGATACATCTAGAAAGTGTCCTCAAACCATTCTTCATTGCTCTGGGAATATATTTTGTTTTGAAACCAGGAGCAGATGCTCTTTCAAAGAATAATTTTCCAGTATTCTTATCCTATCTTACGATGTTATTGCTCTTCATGCTGATAATTATCTCTGCTGCATTCTTTGCTTGGTCACAGGCACAGGGATTGGTTGAAGACGAAGAACGAAAGAAAGAGTATAACGACAAGCTGGAAAAAAAGTGGAAGAATATCAAAAATATGCCAGTTATTGGGCCTGCGATAAAAGAATCTGTGGATGGTGATGGAGGCTCGATTGGTAGTGATTTACAAGAAATTGGAATCGGTTCAGGGGGGGTAGCCACCGATTTGATATCGTCTGTTTTAGGTGAAGTTGGATCTATAATTATGACAAGTGTAACTGTAATTTTCTTCTTGATATTCATCATCTTCGAAGCCCATTTGTTGCCCGGGCGTATAGAAAGAGCATGGCCTGGAAGTTCAACCAAAAAAATGAGTATTATTCAAAACCAAATAGAAGACGGAATAAATACCTACATTATTGTCAAAACGGGATGTGGAATAGGTAGTGCTATTATTGCTGCAATAATTATGCTATTGTTTGGAATAGATTTGTGGTTCGTTTGGGCTGTAATGACATTTATCCTAAATTATGTACCATATATCGGATCGTTAATTGCCACAATTCCACCATTGATTCTTGGATTGATTTTGTTATCACCATCTATGCTCTTACTAATGACAATTCTTCTGCTTGTCAACCAACAAGTATGGGGTAATTACATCGAAACAAAATGGGCAGGAAGAGCGCTTGACTTATCTCCAGTAATTTTGCTTCTTATTACAGCATTCTCATTCTGGTTATGGGGAATTGTAGGAATGATTCTAGCTGTTCCACTATTCGCAATTGCAAAGATTGTTCTCGAGAACATCGAAGAAACAAGGCCGATTGCAATAATGCTTTCAGAAAGAGCACCTACTCTGGAGGAAGCATGGGAAGATGCACTGAAGGATGGGAATTTGACAGTTGGAGAATTCCATAAGCTTGCTGAATTACAGAAAACCTTGGGTGTATCTGATGAAGAAGTGGTTAGAATTTCCGGTAGATCTGCTGCTCAAACAATTTTGAAGCGTGGTAGAGCAAGAGCAGATGAAGTTGAAATTATAATTAGCGCAGCTTCTGGAAGAAATGAATTCACAGAATTACGAGAAGATTTGACTGTGGGTAAAACTCCGAAATATCTTCGAAATCACTTGATAGATTTAATCAATACTTTAGACGCTGAATCTGAAGAAGAGTGATCAAAGAGTCTCCCTGAGGAGCTTCTCCAATTCTGTATTGATCATCAAAATCAAGGTTCCAAACTCAGGAGGAATGTTTGGATCTTCATACAACTCTTCGAGTTTAGCTTGCGTAATTGCAATTCTGATATCCATTTCTTTGGCCTTGTTCAGTAACCATTGCTCACAAGCATCTTTAGCACCTTTACGAATATTTCTTGGAACTTTGGGGTCATCAATTTGGTTTATCACCGTAGCGATTTGCCCCAGTTTAGTTTCGATGTCGGACATGAGAACACACCTGCACAAAGACTCGTGCAAGCGGTGCTCTAGAGTGTCGGCTTTAAGGTGATTGCCGCCATCCGTCGCACATGGATTCCACAGAAGTCATCTCCTGGACACGCTTAGCCGTATTATTTGGCGCACTTGGAATCGCCGCTTGGCTCGACCATAAGGATAGAAGAGTTCCCAATGATTTCTGGATTAGGTGGTCCAAACCTGCAATCTTTTTGTGGACATTAGATCTGTTAGTTTCCGAGGCTGAATGGTATGTGTTCGCAACTGCAGCAGGCATAGTAGCTTATGCCTCTATTGCGGTAATCGGACGCCCAACCATTAATGACATAATGTCAGGAAATAAGCTCGACATAGCAGTCAGTATTTGGTATATCATCGGTTTAGTTGGAATTGTTGTAGGTTTCATGGAACACTCTGATGAAAGTTTGTTGTCGGTAATACTTGGAGATGCCACATCTGGAGCAATACTTTGGTGGTCAACTTTTGCGGTAATTATTCCAATTGCATTAGTCGACATGGCATGGCGTTTGAGACTAATTCACGGAGGTGCTGATTGTAAAGGACTGATGTGGGTTGCAATTCTAGTCCCATCATGGTCAAGTATACCTGTGATATTCACTGACGCAATGAATGAAAATGTGATCTCAATGCCACCTGCAATCGCATTGTTAGTCTGGGGAGGCTTAGCATTCTTGATTCTCCCAATAATAATGGTTCTAAAGAACTTGAAGAATGGCCAGACAACTCTCAAACTAATTTGGCATGCAGAAAAGATGAACATTGACAAAGTAATCGAAAATCATGTTTGGCTGCTAACTACAATTGCTGACATGCCTAATGGAGATAAGAAGATTTTACATCGAACCAGAGCGCCCAGGAAAACACCTACAATCGAGAAACTTAACTCAGACATAGAATATCTGAAAGAGCATGGCGTTGAAGAAGTGTGGGTAACTAAGAAGTATCCATTACTAGTATTCCTATGGCCTGCAATACTGCC
>QQSA01000016.1 GCA_003602535.1 Candidatus Poseidoniales archaeon | reverse complement strand
TATGATGTCCGTTTCGAGGATAAAGACGGAGTTCAGCATGCTGAAGTCGACATGACATTGACCAGTCCTGGGTGTCCAGCTGCTGCAGAAATAATGGCTGCTGCTCATCGTGCTGCACTGAATGCAGTAGAAAGCGTTCACATCAATCTAGTATGGTCTCCAAGATGGGACCCGAAAGTACACGCATCAGAAGATGCTAGAATGGATATGGGAATTTGGGATTAATCAAAGATATACATCCTTTCTGTGAATACTATTCTTTGGACCCAGTCCCATTTTACGAATTTCTTCGACATATTGCTTTCCTTCATCGTTTCGACAATAAGTCAACTCGCTTTTACCGATGTAATAATCCCAGTTTTTCTTGAAAACTTCTGCTCGTTGTTTTGTATTCGCTACAATCGATGGAACGGTATGATACATCTCTATGCTTCTTTCTGCACGTCGCAGGAATTTAGCTAAAACTTCTGGTAATAATTTAGATAGCCAATTATCACGCATGTGCATTGCTGGTCTGCTGATAATGTAGCGAGGTTTTTCTAATGGCCCAAGGACTTCTTCCAAGGCCTTAGTAAATTTAGCAGTCTCATCTTCAGAAGCATGTTCAAGATGATACCGTAGCCATCCTCCGCCTCTATCTCCTCCCGATGCTTTGCAATCTCTGTCAATTTCTCCCAGATCGCTCAAAGTATCAATAATCGCTTTAGAAATTTCAAGCATCAATGATTCATCGGTCCATGGGCGCTTGTTTATCCCGAATTTGAATCCACCAGAAAATCCTGGTGCTAATTTAGCCTCGACTGCAGAACTAGATTCAACATCAAAAGGTTGGCCAATTTTCCATAATCCCCTCACGTGTCCTCTATTTCTTGCTCGCGATAACATGTCCTCATTGAACAACTCCATGCCTTCATTCACACCTTCCGGTTTTGCGTCGTTAAATGCAGCATGAACGTGTCCCACTCCTTTCTCAATAGTTCCATCATCACACACACCAAACAACTGTTTGTGCTTTCTTTTGAAGCGTTCATAATCATCAAATCCTTTTGTGAACTCTTCCGCTAAACAAACAATGTCCCAGTTATTTGCAACTTTTTCTTTCCAGTTAGAATCGAGTCTTATTGAGCGGCCACGCAATTGATTGATGCTCATGCTAGTGGTTACTGTTGTCAAATCTACGAGTACGTTGATTCGAGAGGCATCCCATCCTTCTCCCAATAATCCTCTAGTTCCAATAAGACACTTAGTCAGCCCTTCTTGGAAAAACTCAGTAATCATCATTGAATAATATCTGGGAATCCAATTCTTACCTCTGCCCTGAATTTCATGATATCCTTCTCTCATGTCGTTTTCGAATCGAATGTCCAAATCGTTTTCTTCAACCCATTGTTTTGCCCGTTCAATGAATCGCTCAAACAAATCGTCATCGACTAGTACAGTACTTCCAGTCATTAGAACAGGGTCTAGAGAATCTCCTTCTCTGTGAGAAACCATTGAACGGAATGCTGCTATTGCTCCACCTGCTTCATCATCGAGGATTCCATCTACTAATGATGTAGCAGATGTCTTTTCAAAATCCGTAACTATCACGATCCTAATAGAATCTCCTAATGCTTTTTTTTCAGTTGAAACAATAGTTTCAAGCGCAGCAATTTTTGAAGAAGAATAAGCCATTACCCTGCCTACTGGTGATGTACAAGGTCTTGAGCCAGTTTCCGTAATCTGAACGCCAAGGAGTCTTAATCTCGAAACTACAGATTCAGACAACTCATGGTCTGTTTGATTTTCAGAACGTCTCAAGCCATGGCGAACATAGCGATCAAGAACTGTTCTAAGCATACTTATTCTTGTCCAAGACTCATCAAAATCGTGAATTGGAATTTCAGGAACGTCGACGGGTAATCCACAATTATGTAGCTGTAAAAATCGGCGTCCATCATCAGCAAATGCTGAATGTTTCTTATGGAATTCACTCCATTTCATCTCAGAACCGCCGGGTGATTTCCTCTCCTGCAAAGATTGGAAAACCCATGTGTCCAAATCTTGAACTCGGTCTGTTTCACGCTGGATTTCTTTGCTTCGTAATTCAGCGAGCAACTCTTCAAACTCAGAATCAACTCCGGCAATGTATTGCAATTCATTTGAGTTAGGTCTTACAAAATAACACAGGTCTTGGTACGGTGCTAGGTTGCTTTCACGCACTAATGCTGGTACGGGGACTTCGTAGTCTACTGGACCGAAAAATTCCTTATATCGTTCAGCATCGACTTCATCGAAATCTTCAGCAACAGGTGGAGTAGCAGTTAATCCTAGGATAACAGGGTTGCCAAACATTTGCTTGACTTCTGCAAGAATTCGGCCCCAGTGATGCATTAAGTGGTGACATTCGTCGAGGATAATTAGTCCGATTCCAACATCTTTCAATCGCTGGAGATTTGCTTTAGCACTTTCACCCAAAATTGAGATCGCATTACCTTGTTTTGCAATTTCATCTCTGACCTTTTTCCTATATGTCCCCAACCTTTCTTCATAATAATTAGGATTTTTTTTCTTGAGGTCGGATTGCCATGCTTCACAAGTTTTGTAATCGTGGGCTTCACCTTCAGAAATCAATTTTTCAGACCATTCAATCAGAGCTAATTTTTCAACATCTTCGCCGCCTTTACCTGGTGCAGTTACTGCCTGATAGGTCAATGAAGTAAGCAATCCTGGGTCCTTTGGGTCTGTGCTGATGTAATCCTCTTTACCGTCCATGTCAAACAGTGAGGTTCTTGCTGCCCACTGTGCTTGGATTGCTGAATTAGGTGAGAGAACAAGTGCCGGTTTCTTGACTAAGTCCGCCCAAACATAAAGGCCCAAAACGGTCTTTCCAGATCCAGGAGGGGCTACGACATAGAGCCTAGTTTCACCATTTTCTAATTGTGGAATGATTTCCTTACATGCCGCCTTTTGAGATGGCCGTAATGTACCATCAAAACGAATGTTACCAAAATCCGGCAGTGGTTCTGGCATATATCGTGCTGTTGTGTTTACCGTTTATGACGATAGACCCTACTCG
>QQSA01000015.1:1360-2762 GCA_003602535.1 Candidatus Poseidoniales archaeon | reverse complement strand
TCAGAAGTTACTTTGAGAGGACTAAATCGGCTGATTGAAGGTATCTTCGAAAGTGTTGGTGAATCGAGTCATAATTGAAGATATATTCATGTGGGCGTTACAACCGCACATACTTCATGAGCCGCAGGACAGACCGTGTACAACGCAAGGTTAGAATTCCTTCAAACTTGGGAAAAAAGAAAGCCAAGAAAAAAGTTGAGAAGGTAGGGGAGATACCTTGTGGGATCTCCAATTGTAAAGATTTTTCAGATAAGCACATGGGTGGTCGTTCACTAAGCCAAGAAAATGCCATCGATACCTGGGGCGAAGGTGGTTTTACAGTCCGTAAGAACCGCGTGCGTGTATGCAAGGCTTGTTACAAGATTTGGAAGAAGGATAACAAGGACGACAATAATTCTCATTATTGATTTCACTTTCACTTTCACCTTAGGGGTCTGGAAAATGAAAGTAGACCTAAGGCCAGCAATTCAGTTGTCATGAGACAATTGAGAACAGTGGTTCGCTCGATGGTTACACCAGATGGTAGTATTGTTGCTATGGATGATGCAACAATCGTTTGGAAGCCTAAAGGCGACAGACAAAAAAGAGTGAGAATTGAAGCGCAAGCAAGTGTTTTACTTGGATTAATTGGGCCGAGAGGAGTAGTTGACAGAGTAGTAGTTGGAGACGAATACGGTGGAGTCAATCTGATTTCACTAGCAGATATGGATGTCCTAGAGAGATTTGTAGTTGGCAATTCAATGGTTCGTTCATTATGCTCTTCGTCAATAAGTGGAGAGAGTATTTTAGTTGGGTGCGAAGATGGTTCAGTCTATATGGTTGGACAAAATGTTCCGAATCGTGTAGTTAGTTTGTTCGAATTAGATGGTCCTGCTTCTGCATTACGGATAATCGGACAAGATCTTCATATTCAACAAGGTTGGGAGCGGAAAATAGTATCTTGGACAGGACGAAAATCACTTGTCACTGCTTGATATTTCAACTTCTAATAAAGGCCATGGAGGGTCTGAAACCAAAAAGTAAGCAGTTCTTGCAGGTCTTGGCCAGCTTCGAGGTACTTCTCCATCATTAGCTTGACAATCTTCAAGGAAATTCAGGTGCTGATTTAGTACCTCATCGATTCTTTCACTGCCTTTGATTGTTGGGCCTCTTGCAGGGACAATGCTACTGGGGGCCAGATCATGAATCGTTTTGAGAGAAGTGATCAATTCTGGTAAACTACCTCCTGGCATGTCCCAACGACATGGTGTGTCGGCTCGAGGTAAGACAGCACCAGTGACTAATACTCCTCTTTGTGACTCGAAAAAACCCATGCCATCGGTACAGTGTCCAGGTAATGATAATGAAAATATGTCACCGTCTCCCAAATTGAAAACATCTCCTTGATTAACAGGGACGCATT
>QQSA01000015.1:0-1221 GCA_003602535.1 Candidatus Poseidoniales archaeon | reverse complement strand
AAAAGGATATCGTCTGCTCGTCAATAAAATTCGTTCCAAAGGTTTTGAATTTTCTAAGTGCCCAGCAATTCGCTCAACTTGTAACATTTGGTACCAAGTAGTTCCAGCATCGATTAACAATGAGGATTCACTACCAGAGAAGATTACTGCGTTAGCATCATGATGGATTCCGGGGAGCCTAATGATACGCACAAATCACCCCACGGGCCCTCGGTCCTTCAAACAGAGGGTTATTTGATACGGGTTTGGATTAAATACAGGAAGTGGGTCGGCGGAATCATGGCTCGATTCCCTGAGGCAGAAGCACGTTTGCTTCACCGTAAGATTTGCATGAAGTGTAATGCTCGTAATGCAGTCCGTGCCACTTCATGTAGGAAGTGTGGTTACAAGGGACTACGTCCAAAGAATATCGAGCGCAAGGGCAACTGATCATAGTCCAAGTATTGGAATGATATACCCCATTGGTCCACCTAATATGAATAGTGGCAGTATTGCAGGCCATAGGAATACCAGTAATGGATACTTCTTAGTTACCCACACTTCTTCAACGCCATGCTCTTTCAGATATTCTATGTCTGAGTTAAGTTTCTCGATGGTAGGTGTTTTCCTAGGTGCTCTCGTTCGATGTAAAATCTTCTTATCTCCATTAGGCATGTCAGCAATTGTAGTTAGTAGCCAAACATGATTTTCGATTACTTTGTCAATGTTCATCTTTTCTGCATGCCAAATTAGTTTGAGAGTTGTCTGACCATTTTTCAAATTCTTTAGAACCATTATTATTGGGAGTATCAAGAATGCTAAGCCTCCCCAGACTAGCAATGCGATTGCAGGTGGCATTGAGATCACATTTTCATTCATTGCGTCAGGGAATATCACAGGTATACTTGACCAAGATGGGACTAGAATTGCAACCCACATCAGTCCTTTACAATCAGCACCTCCGTGAATTAGTCTCAAACGCCATGCCATGTCAACTAATGCAATTGGGATGATTACCGCAAAGGTTGACCACCAAAGTATTGCTCCTGATGTGGCATCTCCGAGTAATACTGACAACAAACTTTCATCAGAGTGTTCCATGAAACCTACAACAATTCCAACTAAACCGATGATATACCAAATACTGACTGCGATGTCGAGTTTATTTCCAGACATTATGTCATTAATTGTTGGACGTCCGATTACCGCAATCGAAGCATAAGCTACTATGCCTGCTGCAGT
>QQSA01000014.1:1293-2641 GCA_003602535.1 Candidatus Poseidoniales archaeon | reverse complement strand
AACGAACTCCAATTACTGCTTACGCTGGAGCCGACGTGCGAATTCACAATAACGAACTAGCCGGAGCTGGGGAAGGTTCTGGAATAGCAGTATATTCATCAAAGGCTGAAATACACAATAACGACATTGGACCCATTGGTGGTTGGAATGGACTATGGCTATTGGGAAGTTTCGATGTAAGGGCAGAAAACAATTCAATTTCAGATACAGCAAGGGAACCAATTCTGGCAGGAGAATATGGCACTCAAGCTCCATCTCCTACGCCCGCAAGACTTTACTTAGCTAACAATTCAATATCTACCTCAGGGAGCGGGGAATGCTCTTCACAAAAGTGGTGGGGCGGTTCTTTCACTTGCCCTGCTATAATGGCGCATAGATCAGGAGTTACAATTGTAGACAATGAAATTAATGCGGGTGGAAGTGCAGATGGAATTAGGGCAACTGGAGCCTTGCTAGATGTTCGCAGAAATATCTTCAATGTTCAAGGAACCGGTGCAATAATGCAACATTATGATAGCGGATTCGCAGATTCTCAACAATATGGAACGCTGGCATTCTTTACCAATAATGAATGGAATGGAGTCAGTGTGACCTACAATGTATCTAAGTCCTCAGTAACCGTTCAATCAGAATACATACCAAGCCCTCCACCCGATGAACATCCTGTTCTACTCAGCTGGTCTGATCAAGAAGCTTGGGTGCTGAACGGATGGCAAAACGGAGTTATTCCACACGAAGTTAGGGCTTGTGATACCTGTGACGATTTCACTCCTTACAATTTCCCTCTAGCAATAAATATGGATAACAACTCCACTGTTTTTACCTTCTCTAATCTTTCAAACTTGGATTTATCAAAGGTAAAGATCGAAACTCAACCAACAAAATATGCAGTCCAGGTTCAGAGAGCCGAATTAGTAAGATTCCAAACTCTGGTAAACGGCCAAAGGGTCGAAAATGCGAATGTATTGATCGAAGACGCACTAGGAAATGATCTATACAGCCTCGAAACTGACTCCGATGGCTACACACCATGGTTCTCTCTTGCATCTAATTTCCATCTTGATTTCAGAGGTTTAGCCGGAGGTGATAATCCAGATGGTTTTGCAGATGATGAATTCGAAGATTCATGCTCAGATGGCGAGGACAATGATGGTGATTTGCTTCTTGATACAGATGACCCAGACTGCGATTATTCTGCTGGAACAAGAGAATTATCTCTCTACAGATACACCGCATACAGATTTGGTTATGGTATAGATAGTGGGGAGTTTACTCTTTCAGATACAACCTATCAAGATACTCTATTCCTCGATAATGACCCTCCCAGTGTTTCTGTAATACAAAATGA
>QQSA01000014.1:0-800 GCA_003602535.1 Candidatus Poseidoniales archaeon | reverse complement strand
GGGCCGAACTACAATGTAATTACTTCCACTGATGGCGGTACAGATTGGTCATGGACATGGGATTTCAGTGGACTTCCCCGTGATTTAGCTACATACACATTTACCATTTGGGCATCAGATTCCAATTTCTGCAAGGGAGAAATTGATGAGTGTGAAGCCGTAGTTATAGATTTGCAAATTGACAATCAAAATTCCCGCCCATTTGTCAGCCTAACTTCTCCTCAGAGCGGACAGATATATGCAGTTGATGAAAAATCAATTATCAGCGGAGTCGCCAGAGATAATGATGGAGATATTACCCGTGTTGATGTAGAAGTCTTTGATGTATCAAATGGATTTTTGAACGTCTTCACAGGTGCAGTCACCGAGATAGAATCTAATGGCTATTGGGAACTAGAATGGGATTCAAGAATATTGACTCACAACATGCAATATCTAATCAAAGCAAGATCCTATGATGGATACGAGTACAGCGATTGGATGGAGGTGCAGGTGATTGCGGATAACCCACCAGATGCAGACAATAGCAGACCAACTTTTGATGCAACAAATTGGCAGACAGAGATTACTCTATATTGCGAATTTGATACTACATCACAAAACCCCTGCACAACAGTAGAAATTGATTTGTTAGAGTTCTTTGATGATGTAGATGGACTTAATTCATTGATTCTTTCAGTTTATGATGATCCTGCTAGAAGTTCAGATGATGAATTCGGATTGGTCATCAACATAGGCATTGACGGTGTCGCCTTCTACGACCCTAAGTCAATGGGATTCTACAATGAAGACATGGATAC
>QQSA01000013.1:2250-4600 GCA_003602535.1 Candidatus Poseidoniales archaeon | reverse complement strand
TGTATCCCTCCAAGATTTTGAGAGCCGAGTCTAAGACTTCTGCTTTAGTTAACCCAGAAGCATCGATAACATGAGTGTATGGGGTCGAATCTTCTGGATTCAAACCATATAATTCCTGATATCTTGCAAGATCTATTTCACTACGCGATTTATTGTTTGAAAATGCATCCTCTAAACTAATTCCTTCCCTAGAAACTACTCTTTCAGCCCGCACTGATTCATTTACATCAAGCCAAATCCTTACACAATCTAATTCCAACTTGTAGGCCCACCATCCAGATAATCTACTCTCCATAACTTCTGGGCCGTTTAATTCGGTCATTTTAGACTTCAAAATATCATCTAATAATCGGTCGATTGAAAGATCCTCCGAACACAACTTACCGAATTCACTCAATGATAAATTACGATTTTTAGCTTCTTGACGAAATATTTCTCCGCCATTCAAAGAACTCCATCCTTTTGATTTACAAATCGCATCTACAAGAGTACTAGTCCCACTACCGGGGTGGCCTGAAATTGTAACTTTGACCAATGTTTCACCGCCATTCATGACGGCAGATTTTACAAACATTGGTGTTAGGTCCATCCCTTTCAATCATACTACCACCACATTCTGGGCAAGTACCTGAACGTGATTTATCCGATGCCTTCTTCTCGGACTTTTCAGGAGTAGATTTCTTTTTGGGACCACTCCTCCTCTGTTCTGAGCGTCTTCGTCTTGAAGTTGCTTGTGAACTCTTAGCACTTTTTGGAGCACTAACCAAATGAAGTAGTGGTTCTTTCAATTTATCACCTTGTGCGACAATTGGATGAGACTTATACCTGTAAAGCTTAATGTGACGGTCCACAACTCTTCCAAGAGGAGCAGACATGCATATGTAAGCAGCAATCCATGCAGGGAAAAACAGGAATTTACCTGTCGAAAGATTCCATTCTGGAGACCAAGGTAAGGAAACATAATCGACGCGGAAGGCATCAACAGCAGTACCCATCCAAGCGAAAACTGCAATGATGAAGAACATAGTGAACATCATTGGCTTCATTGCACCCATTTGTACACTCATTTGCTCAGGCATCATATGTTGCTGAAGTGTTTGAGCCTTCTCCATCAAAATCGGGTCACGACCAACACGTGCTTCGTTCATCATCTTTCGAACTTGACTCTGTCGGTGAGCGATGTGAGCCTGAGATATTGGGTCCATGAACAAATTTCTCAATGCAGTATTGACGAACATGGAAATAGAACCCAAAATTAAGACTGTTATGATAAACCACTTTTCATCAGGCAACCAAGGAGAGAGGAAAGGGTCTGCATATGATCCCATGCTATTCCTGATATCCTCAGACATCAGCATGAACGTCATTACGATCATGAATAGCAGCATGAACAACATCATACCGCCGGGAGGGGTTGGAGGAGGCGCTGACTGTCCGCTCATGCCCTAGGGAAAATAACTCATCGCTTGAACGTTACCAATAGACAATATGGCGAAGACCTCAAACCTAGTACCCTCTATCGGAGTTCATGGACGGGGATGATTCGACTTGGAAACACTCGCAACCTATGCCAATGCGTGGCTCTCCGTGCGTAGTTTCTGAAGCGAATGCTTTGGCCTATATTGCTAAACTTCCTAAGAAGAACAGGGTTTTTCTTTTCTCAGACTCTGATCGTGCTATTCCTGGAGATTGGGATTACTTGGCCAGTGTTAGACCTGGTGTTCCACCTGAAGGAATAATGGCAGAAGTTGACGCATGGCTACGTCAATACCCTGATGCATGGCTTGCAGTCGATATGCGAGTTGGAGTTATTCCACCTGCTATTCCCGACCTAGAAAATATGCTACGAACTTTCCCAAGAGTAGTTTTGGTAATAGTTTCTAACGACACTAGCGCTCATGTCTGGCCTCGTTGGGAATACCCTTTGTAATCAGAAGGCAAATCCGCAAGACTCACAAGTTGTTGCATCTGCGGGATTGTTAGCATTACAGATTGGACAGACCTTTCCGGATTCTCCTGAATCTTCAGCAGGCGCTTCTTCTTCAGCAGGCGCTTCTTCTTCAGCAGGCGCTTCTTCTTCAGCAGGCGCTTCTTCTTCAGCAGGTGCTTCTTCTTCAGCAGGTGCTTCTTCTGCAGGTGCTTCCTCTTCTGCAGGCTCACTTTGATCATCTGAAGCAACCCAAGCCGCAGCAGCAGCTTCAATTTCAGCCTTCTTCAGATACAGATTGTCATCATCATCAAAGTTCACAGCGTGGCGTACGAAATCATCACGCATTGAAGCATCAATTCCATTTGTAGACATTACTCGAAGAAGAACATCTTCTCTCCACTTGTAACCTTCACCTGGCTC
>QQSA01000013.1:0-2156 GCA_003602535.1 Candidatus Poseidoniales archaeon | reverse complement strand
ACTCCATGGAATTGGTTCAATACTTCAGCATCAACTTCTCCTTCACCCTTAATTTCGAAAGAGACTTCCAAACGCTCATCCTTCTCGACAATTGGTATTGACCAAATGTTAGATGATCCTGTTTCAGATTCTGAAGATTCTAATTTGACATCAGTACGTGCTTTTCTTCCTGCACCTCTAACAGACCAATCTTTCAATTCAAAGTTAGAAGGTAGGATGTCGTTAATACAGACATCTTGAAGTGCAGTATCTCCATTGTTTTCGAACAGAATAAGAACTTCGTAACGTCCCTTTCCACCCATTGGCATTACAGATTTACCAGCAGAGAAGTTTCTTCTGTTGTGTCGAACCTTAACAATTGGTACTTCTTCCACGTCACGTGAGCAAACTGGGCCCAATCTTTCTGCACTAAATTCACAGCGTGCTGGACCAGCTACCATCTCATTACCTGGACTTGGGTCTGGAGACACAAGTGGATAAGAAATTACCAGAGACTTGCCGGGTGCCAAACCGATTGGCCTAGAGGTTCCTACTGTCATGGTAAGTGTGTGACCAGGACCGTCTGGACTTCGCATCTCCTTTTCGATTGTTATCCCTTCTGATAGTTCAGCCTTGTACTGATCTTCAGTCATGTCAGAGTTACCAATTTTCACTGATATATCTTCAACTGCAGGAGCATCGAATAAACCAGGTATGTCGTCAGTCATCCTAAGCAAGTTGATTGGGGATGAACCTTCGTTCTTTATGGTCACAGTAGCAGTTAAGTCATGCGCTCTATAGGACGCCAGTACTTTCTTACTATACTTCTTGCTAACGTTGGCATCAAGAACTTCAAAGGTCGAAGGTTGCAATTTCAAACTTCCTTCTGCACTGTGAGATGCCCTAGGTAATACAGTGTATCCTAAATCCCAAGTGAAGTCAGGTTTACCATTACTCTCAACTGTAACAGACTCTGACTCCCATCTTGAATCTGGAAGTACGTCTTCAGAAACATCTGCTATATCGAATAGAAGATCTTCATTTCCTTTCATTCGAACTTGCAACTTAACTAAATCAACTGTAAATGATGAGCGGTTTTCGAAAATGGTCTTACATTCCCAATTGTCTGGCCTCTCAGCTTCGACCGAATTAATGTAAGCAAATCCACGACAGAATGCATCAAGTTCTCTAAATGATAGTGTTGATAGTGTTGCATCTGCTTTGTAAGTTGCTTTAGCAACCCCTGCCTTAACTGGCTTGATTCCATCTATGTGAATAGTTCCTGACAAAGATACTGTTTTGGTTTCTCCAGGTGCAATGTGACCTATGTCCCATGTTAGCTCGTTATCCTCGATCATGATTCCGCCAGTGGCCATTATGTTAAGTTGAGAAGGCATATCTCTAGTCACTACAACTTCGTTGAGTGCAACTGTTGATACATTTTCAACTTCTAATTCCATGAGCAGAGGGCCGCCTTCGCCACCCTTGGCTACAGATAGTGATCTTTCTTGATCACGATCAGGGTTTGTATCTAATCTTTCTCGCAAAATTAGCATTCGACTATTCTTGACCTTATACTTAGTAGAGAATTCCTTTCTAGATTCCAATTCATCTACTTGAACATGATCACCAGCGAGATTAGTGTTAGTAGTATTGTTAAGCATAACATCGATATCATAGATCCTATCTGATTCAGATGGGTTTCTAACAGTTAGAACTCCCTTAACTTCTTGCTTTACAATTTCTCCATCTGCAGTAAGAGTTGAGCTTTCAGATTCATGCAATGAACCTTCAAGTTTGTCTCCAGGAACATCATCAACATCAACTGAACGACGAATCTTTGCGCCTGCAGCAACAAAGTCCTCTTCAACAGGATTTACCGGTGCAAGCGGATCGATTGCAGGAATATCCGATTCTTCAACCGAAACTTCAGCAGGTGCTAATGGATCCATTAGAGGATCCTGAGGTGCAGGAACTGAAAGTAGTGCATCTGCAGGGTTCGCCATAGCAGGCATCTCTGGTGGTGCTGGTGGCATCTCTGGTGGTGCTGGTGGCATCTCTGGTGGTGCTGGTGGCATACCTGGAGGCGCTGGTGGCATCTCTGGTGGTGCTGGTGGCATCTCTGGCGGAGCAGGAGGCATCTCAGGAGGTGCTGGTGGCATCTCTGGCGGAGCCGG
>QQSA01000125.1:2592-27334 GCA_003602535.1 Candidatus Poseidoniales archaeon | reverse complement strand
AGGTAACACTGGTGTTAGGAAAATTGTATTTAGTAAATCAGTGATTTATGGCTATGGCAGGAAATGCGAAAGGCTTGGTTGGAATATTTGGTACACCCCAAGAGTTGAGAGATTTCAGTGAGGTATTTTTCGGGTCATTAGCAATTGCCTTAGTGTATTTCTTGGTTAGGCATTTTACTACCGGAATAGCAAAACCTGGAACTAAGCGGTTTGACTTGACAATGCTAGCACTTGCATTTTGGTGTTTCATTGGTATGTGCATAGATGGTTGGGCTCATACACATGGAGAAGTGGATGATTCATTCTTTACAAAATGGCATGGCATTTGGTACTCTGGTTTTACTGCCTATGCTTGTTACATCGTGTTTGCTCTGTGGCAAATTCATGACGGTCCATTTCCCAAGAGCCCTGCCGCAATTAAGGAATTCCTAGATGGAATGCCTGGTGGATATAAGGTCGGAGTTATGGGAATGGTTGTATTCTCAGTCTCAGGTTTTGGCGACATGTTGTGGCACTCATTCTTTGGAATAGAAGGAGGCACAGATATTCTACTATCTCCTACTCATTTGGGATTAGCAGCAGGATTGATTTTGAGTTTGCTTGTTCCGGCAATGGTAGCTTGGCACGACCCGGATAGTGGTAAGACTTTCAAGTCACAGATTCCAATAGTATTCGGTCTTGGATGTGCTTGGTCAGTAATCACATTGTTCACAATATACTCGAATCATTTGACAACTAATTATTTTGAAATGTGTATGGGCAAGGGTTGTGCTTTAGGCACAGAAGGTTTGGAAAGAGGAATTACTTCAATAACATTCCAAGCAATGATAATGGCTGGATTTATTTTCTTCTTCCTGAAAAGATGGGAGCCACAATTTGGTGCTTTCACGGTCTTACTTTCAGCAAATAGTATTGCGATTGCGGCTTTTGCTCCAGGAAAACTTGGTGAAGCTTGGAAGCACATGCTAACTCCAATCCTGACAGGAATCATTCTAGATGTGGTTTACAGAATGTATGGGGAACGAAAAAGATTGTTCGCATTCTTGATACCTACTGCATCGATTTTGTCCTGGTATCTTATGCTGGTATTGATCGGAGGATACAACAACTTGCTTGGATGGACGATTCATGCAACCGTGGGAATCGTATTCGTTGCAGGTGGAGCATCAGTAATGATGAGCGTATTATCTGATTCAGATTTTGCCTTGCCACAAGAGTAAGTCTAATGATGCAAGACTTGTTTGAGTTGTTTGATGAAACGATGTGAAAAGTGTGGTCGAACCTCGGCGTTGACATGCAAAAAATGTCGCAAACCATTGTGTAACTATCATTCCAAAAATGGTGTCTGCGAAAATTGTAGTAAAAGGTGAGATCACCTTTTGACTATGATTGAAAGTATGTCTCCGTCCATCAATTTGTGTTCTAGACCAACTCTCTGCCAATCAAATTTAGCTGATGGTCCTTTGACTCTTGCAAATCTAAATTTCCTGACGAAATCTCTATGCAAATTGTTGCAAACATTCCTCACAGTTGAATCATCTTTGACAATCAGAGGTTCTTCCATATCTGCTTCTTGACCTTGCGGTTTTAGGTAAATACTCATGAAACCAAGATTGTCGTAAATGAAATCTTTCAATTCGTCCAAACCAGTTCCTTTGAACGCAGATATTCGCATAATTGGCCAATCTTGTGGCAATGCTTTCTCTGCAGATGCGATTTCTTCTTCAGATGCAATATCGATTTTGTTAACTGCAATCACAGATTTAGAATAAACACGACTTCCAGCAAGTGTGTCGACTAACATTTCAGCAGTAGTGTCCTTTCGCAGAGTGACTATCGCAGAGGTATAACCAAATGATCGAATAATATCTCCCATTTCTTCAGGAGTAAGGTGAGTTTGTTCAACAGTTGTTCGAACATCGATTCCGCCTTTGTCTACTCGCTTTACGAAAACAGGTGGTTTTGTTTGATTCAGTCTAATTCCAGCATTTTCTAATTCACGGTGTAGTACTTTGAAATGCGCATCCTGGAAAGGGTCGACAATATACAGGACCATGTCGCATGATCTGATAACACCCAAGATCTCCTTGCCTCTACCCTTACCTTCGGCAGCACCTTTAATCAATCCCGGCAAATCTAAAATTTGGATTTTTGCTCCCCTGTGCTCCATTAATCCAGGAATGCATGTCAGGGTCGTAAATGCAAAGTTACCCGCTTCAGATTTAGCGTCAGTAACCTTGGTGATCAATGTCGATTTACCAACGGATGGGAATCCGACCAGTGCTACTGAGGCATCACCTGATTTCTTGACTTCAAAACCCTTGGCAGGACCGGCTGCTTTTGCTGAAGCAGCCGCCTTCTCTTCTTTGAGTTTTAACTGTGCAATTTTTGCTTTAAGTTTACCAATGTGAGCATTGGTAGCTTTGTTCTTTTGCGTTTTGTTTATCTCGTCATAGAGAGCCTGAATTTGCTCTTTGATCGTAGCCAATTCATACCCTCCTAATCTACTCGGGCAGATGGGTATTCTTGAATGCTTTCTGAGAAGTGGGCTAACTAAGTCCCGATGCAATGATGAGTGGTGCCTACTACGGATGAGTCATGGGGATTGATATGCGCCTACACCTAGTCGATGGTGATGTGCTGCTAGATATTCTCAAAATGGACTGGAGCACTCTCATTTCAAAGATAAACGATCTCTCAATCAGGACTTTGAGGCCAACTTTAGATCCAAAATTAAATCGAGATTTTGATATTGATTGTGAAGCTGAATTTTTAGACTTAGCAGATACAATTTCAGGAACCGGAACAGTTAGAGAGGTACTATCGAATAATTCAGCATATGATGCTCTATTGAAATTAGTTGAATGGGCAAGCATTGGTTATTGGGAAGCATGGGAAGGACGATGTTTCCTGTATATCGAAAACGCAATCAATCAGAAAATTTCGAATGTTGAAGAAATGTATTCTTCATCAATTTGGTCTGATCTAAGAAATTCATTATCATCTATGGGTGAATCAGAATTTGCCGAGAAGGTATGTGAAGATTGGATGCAACGTAGAACCGAACTGGGTGAAACATTGGATGAAAAGAAAGACCCAAGAATAATTCCTACTTTTGAAGCTCATGACCGTAATGCAAGGTTGTTGCATTATGCAATAAACAAGAAACAGTATGTGCAAATATTGGGTCGTGATCATCTTGAATCAAAACAATGGGGACATAATGATTGGAACCTTGGAAATTTATTAGATTCGTGAGATTCAAAAACTGGTTGCTTTTGGAATGTTCATGGACGAAGATGAAGTTGTTGCGGATGCGGCTGAAGATTCTGAAATCGAAGAAGTAGTCGTAGAGGCTGTCGAAGAAGTAGTAGAGGAAATCGACCCCCTCACTGAAGCCCTATCCAGAGCAGAGGCTGCGGAAAAAGAAATTTCTTATCGTGATGCTGAGATTCAAAATGTCCGTAAAAGGTTCATGGCAGAAAAAGCCACAGCGATTCAATATGGTGGTATGGGAATGGCTCGCAAGATGCTCAATATTTTGAGTGATATTGACCGAGCATTATCTGTAAGTGAAGACGAAGGGTTGTCTTTGATAAGATCAAAAATGTGGTCGGAATTATCAGCAGATGGAGTCTCAAAGGTTGTTACTAAGGGCGAAAAATTCGATCCAACAAAAATGGAAGCAATTACCACTATTCCTCCAACAGATGATTTCCCTTCAAATTCAGTCATAGATGAACTCGAAGCTGGATATATGTACAAAGAACGAGTTTTGATTCCTGCAAGAGTTGTTGTCGCTTCAGATCAATGATTCATCTATTCTGATTTAGATTCACTACACCTACTTCTAAACGTTCATGAGTAGGATGAACCTCGACCAATAGTACCGGTACTGACACGTGTTCTGCGATTTCTTCAGCTACAGAAAGTGGAATTTCAATACGTTGAGTAACGCCATTATATCGAATCCATTCATGATGTAAATCAAGTTCTTTGGTAAGTTCATCAACATCTTCAGCAGCATCTTCTAGGGAACAAGGAATTGCTCCAAACACAATTGTATCATCTTCTGAAAGGATCTCATATGGTCTTAGTGTCGCTTCTCCTCTACGTCTGAATCTGTTACGAAGTTGTCCAGCATCTTTGTATGATGCTGTACAGAATTTCAAGTGGAAATCAAGTCCTTCTGCTGCTTTTTTCAATTCGATTGCCAGCGCAGCGGAACCTTCAGCAGCAGCAGTAATGCCACCTGCTAGGTTGAAACCTCTGACATCCATATTCTTCTGATTACCAACTGTTATTTCCAATTCATTCAGGTTAAGGAATGAAACAGGTGAGTCGTGAAGTTGAGCTAGTAGCAGGTGAAGTTTTTCGCTCTTATCGGGTTCAGCAGGTAACTCAACACCAACTTCAATTCCAGCTTCATGGGCAGCATTTACGGCCTCTTGATATCGATCTAATGACAAATCTAGAAGATGAAATCTTATTTCATCAAGACCTGCATCACCTAATGCTGTAGCCTGTTCAGGTTTGATAGGGATTGATGTGTAACAGTGAATATGATGTTCAGGACCAAAGGCTTCTTTCAAAGCAATAACCGCTTCCAAGGTTTTGTCAAAATCCAACATGGGGTCTCCCCCTGTAATTCCAGTGCCGGTTGCCCTCATAGCATGACCCTCCTCAATCACCTCTTCGAAATTTGAACATCTTCTTTCGTTGGCAAACATATCAGGTGTCTCTCTACGATTGTCTGAAAGTGGGCAATAATCACAACCCCAATGGCATTTTCCAGTTACGAATAATACTAGTTTGCTACCTTGTTGGCACTGCACACAACCTTCAGCTTCGCCGTTTTCTGGCGGAGCGATTGCACTGGCCATCTTTAGTTGCACAACCGTTCGGTCATACCTCTATGGTTTGAATTCACTGGTCATGTTCTGTTCTTGACAGTGCTTCGTTGAGTAACCACAAATGGAATCTGAAATCATCAGTTAGTTCTGGATGGAAAGTCAGTGCCATAACATTCCTTTCAAGAATTCCAACAACTTCATCTCCAAGCCATGCGATTGCATTTCCACTGCCATCCGTAAATCTTGGCGCTCTAATGAAGACGCCTTGAAACGTTGATATTTCTTCGAGATTGACTTCAATGTCGGATTGAAAACTTTCTCTTTGTCGACCGAATGCATTTCTTTCAATTCCAGCATTTATGAGCCCATTTTGCGATAGAAGGATTGCACCTGCACAGGTTCCAAGAACTGGAATGTTTGTATTCCTCACATTTTCCCAAATACCTGAATAAAGTTCTTCAGAACGGCTAGCAATCTTCATTGCAGTTGATTCTCCACCAGGGAGAATCAATGCATCTATTCCTGCCACATCACTCGATTTCCTTAACTCTCGGATTTCTATTTCCACGTTAAGATCTGCCGCTGCCTTGAGTATTGCATGCATGTGCTCGTTGCGAGCACCTTGCAGCATGGCTAGGCCAACAGTCAGCATATTTGGGGCCAAGAGTCTTCAGTTATTCATGCCCACGGTTTGGAGTGCACTTATTGAACCGGGCGCGTATCGCAATCAACATGGGTCCCAATGATGACTGTTTTCTGGTGCCGGGTCCGGTACGGATGAATCAAGCATGTTTGGAAGCATTGTCTACCCCGACCATTACTGCTAGAGGTAATGAGTTCCGAGATGTTATGGCTCGTTTAAACAGCGGGTTGAGACATGCATTCAACCTAACACCATCATTGGGAGAACGAAAAAATGAATCCTGGTCGGGCGATGATGGATACAAGGTTGTAGTAGTGTCTGGTTCTGGAACGGCTGCGATGGAAATGGTAATGGCCAATCGCTTTAGACCAAATGATAGAGTTCTAGTGCCCACTAATGGCAAATTTGGTGAACGTTTAGCAGAAATGGGTTCACGGTTTTGTATCGTTAAACATCTCAAGTATGAATGGGGTAGGACATTTGATTTTGGAGAGATCGAAGAGCAATTAGCCAGAGGGAATTGGGAGGCATTGGCTATTTGTCACAATGAAACTTCAAGTGGAATCACTCAGGATGCTGTAGAATTAGCAGAAATGTGTCAAAGACACGGTGTGTCATTTATTCTCGACGGAATTACTAGCGTAGGAGGACTACCTGTACATCCGCAAGAATGGGATGCTGAAGCGATTGTCGTTGGTGCGCAGAAATGTACTGCTGGACCGAGTGGTATTGCTGCAATTGCTGTGAATCAGCATTTTATTGATCGATGTATTGCTATCCGTAACCAAGATGATTCTAATCCTACTTACTACCTGGACATTATTCCAGCATTAAAGAAAGGTGATGATGATCAAACTCCTTGGACTCCGGCGATTAATGCTGCAATGGGGTGGGCTGAAGCATTAGAATTCCTCAAAGAAGAGGGGTTGGAAGAACGCTGGAATCGCTGTTCTAAAATGGCTAAAGGCGTAAGAAAATTATTCTTGGAATTAGGATTTGAGTTGCTAGCTGACGAATATTCTAGGTCTTCAACGGTAACTGCGATAATGTATCCCGATGGTATAGATGATTCTTGGAGGACTCGGCTTAAGGACGAATATAACACTCAAGTTATCGGTGCACAAGATCATCTCAAAGGTAAGATGTTTCGAATAGGTAGTATGGGTGAAACTCCTATCGTAGAAATGATTGAAGGATGCAAAAGAATGATTTCGTGTTTTCGAGATTGCGGTCTGGAACTTCCTGAAATAGATGTAGAACCATTTTTTGAGTGATTTCAATGAATATTGTACTAGGACGTTTTCAACCATTCCATAAGGGTCATGCCCTTTTGCTAAATGCTGCATTGGAACTTGGTCCTACAATAATAGCCATAGGTTCCAGTGAAGCCGAACCTAGCTTGAATAATCCATGGAGTGCCGAAGAAAGGAAACAAATGATTAGTTCTTGGCTGAAAGGTCGTGATGCAGATATTGTTTTGATCCCTGACATCAACGATCCTCCTAACTGGGTAGAGCATGCTAAATCATATCACGGAGAAGGAACTTTAGTCACCAGTGATGAATCTACTAAGGAACTCTATGAAGCAGCTGGTTTTCCTGTCACGTGGGTCGATTTGATGAATCGGGAATCTTACGAAGGTTGGAGGGTCAGAGTTACACTGAAGATGCTATCAACGGTTTATGAAGTAGATGCACAACGTGAAGTTATGTCAGCGTCAATACCAGAAGAAGTAGTTAATTGGTTAATAGAAAATGATGCTCTACATCGGCTATATTCTATGTCTCAAGGACTAGAACATGCTGGGTAATCATGCTCAATATTTATCACTACGGTAGTATACGTGTATCTGTGAACCTACTGAAGAAGTTGGGAATAATGGCCGCCGGTCTTGGTATCAGTGGTGCGATTGGAGCAATTTCAGCAATCATTCTTCTTTATGTTTTAATCGATGCGGCAATTGCAGGAACTGATGAGGCAATTTGGTTGTACCTTTGTGCTACAATCGGAGTTATTGTTGGTGGAATATGCTTCAAAATAGTATTGTGGGCTGGTAAAAGTAACAAATTTCTTAGCGATTAATCGTTGAATGGCAATCGTTTACACGAGATATTGATAACTGTTCATCCTAGCCCATCGACATGGTTCTGAAAGAACGCTTTGGTATTGACCTCGGCGTCTTCAAAGAATCAACTACTTGGAAAGCTCTCGGAATAGGTTTTGTTTTGTTCTCAATAATTGGTTATGCAGGACTTTCAATGTTCGACCTAGCCTCATCAAGTTATGGTGTTGATGATGATATTCGTCTAGCACCTGATTTTGAAGTAGAGACAGTCAATAGAAGTTCAGAAGAAGGAGATTATGTTGACGACGAGGGGTGGTTCAAATTATCAGACCATCGTGGTAAAGTTGTAGTTATTGATTTCATGGCAATAGATTGTGCTAATTGTCATCTAGTGCAAGAGCACCTGGAATTAGAGAAAAAAAATTGGGATAAGCATGATGGAGAACATGAAATAATGGTTATTTCAATCGGAGTTTGGTATTTAGATAACGGCGAAACCCTCGGTATGCTAAATGACACATTTGGTGATCCTGAATCTGATTCACATATGCCTTGGGTAGTAGCCACTGGAGCCGAAGATTCAGTTCTAAAGTCGGATGTAATACATTCTGGGAATTATAATTCCTCACTCGATCTTAATGATGGAGTATATTGTTTAGAAGCATGGGTAAATAATTCTGAAAAAGAAGTATCGTGCATTGATATTGGTGAAAATAAAAATTCTCACGACAATGATGGTTTAACAAATAATGTGGATGGAATTGAAATTTCGTTTGAGGAAAATTCTTCTCTGAACTTCACAATTGATACGACACTGGAAGGGAATGTTAGCTGGGATCTGATTGAATATTCTAGAGGTGATATGAAAGAGGAATATCAATTGTTGGCAATACCAGTGGTTCTGGTTATAGACCATGAAGGATATATTGTGTCGAAAGAAACCTCTGGGACTCCTACTGGTGGTTGGGATGATTTTGATTCTGCAGTTCTTGCTGCTGCCGATGGTGATGCAGAAGACATGAGGTTTTCTTTAGCTGAAGTCGATAGATCGGCAGGAGCGATTTTTGCAATGGGATTGTTACTTGGAGTTCTGGTTTACTTCTCTCCATGTGCATTCCCAATTTTGCCAGGTTACATCTCATATTATGTTGGATTGGGGCAAAGAGAAGATGAGTTAATTGAAGCGGGCAAATTAGAAAGTCGAATGCCAGCACATTGGATTTTAGGTGGCCTTGCCGCATTTGGACAATTGACATTCTTTGCTATTATTGGAGTGATAGTTCTTGGTCTTGGAAGTATAATTAATCTGTCAGGTTTCCTCCACTATTTTGCACTCATTGTTGCTATTCTTTTGATTGTTCTTGGAGCATTTATGCTGACAGGTGGTACAGCACACTTGTTAGGATTCGTACAAAAATTAGTTGACAAATATTCTACTACTGAGATGGATGAAAGATTTACTCCTAAGAGGAACATGTATCTTTGGGGAATTGGGTATTCTGCAGCTTCAATCGACTGTACTGCAGCAGCAGTAATTCCATTCATTGCTTATCTTGCTGTTATAGGAGGTACTGCGACATGGACTGGCCTGGCAGGATTAATGTTATCAGTCAGCCTTTTGATGATTGCAGTTACAACAGTTGTTGGACTCGGCCAACAACAATTCATAACAATCCTAAGGAGATCAACTGGCTTAATCAAGGCTGTTGGAGCGTGGATGATGATGATGGCAGGTGTTGCTCTGACATTCTATCTAACTCAACCGGAATTAATTGCCAGTATGATGTCATAATCTTAATTTTGCAGTCAGAAATATTGTAGATGCAAATAGTTAGTTGTAATTTTATATCAGCAACGAGTGGGACAATCATGAGTCAAATCAAGGTTAGTTTGGTTTTGATTTTTCTCTTACCTTTGAGCCTCATAGGTTGCCTATCGGAAGAAAATGAAGACCAAGGTCTCAATCTAGAGGTTAGTTATGACTCACTGAAGGGAAGCATAATCGAATCATACTCAGATGGTGAATTTGCATCATCTGATTTTGTAACTATCGACTTTGATTTTTCAGAAACAACTTCAGAAAATGAGTTGACAATATTTGGAGTCGATACAAATGACAGTCGTATGCCAATTGAAGTAAATGCAAAAGATACCTCGATTATTAGTGTAGAATTTACTGAGCATGGAATATATGAGTTAACTCTCTATGCCATAGATGATGGGTCTAACCAAGAGAATTTATCTCTCAAGGTTGTTATTGAATTACAAATAAATTGGGTTGAATCGAATACAAATAATCCAAAGAAATTGATCTTTGATCCCACTCCAACTAATGGTGGAGAGCATCCAACAATGATTGAAATTGAATCTACAGTTGAAAACCCTGAACAAATACAGGATTTGGCAGGAGACCAAACTTTAGAGATTACATGGAATGTCGTCGATGAGAATGATGACACTTGTCAAAGAAATTCAGAACTGATTGAGAACGGAGAACAAGCAACATGGAATACAATTCATTTCAACACTTACTTGATTCACGAATTGATAATTGATAACGGCGATAGTGATGACAATATCAATGTCAATCAAAAGATTTCAATAATTTATGATGGAGATTAATCACTTGGGAACGCTTCTTTCCACTCATCATTATTTGCAGCTTTCATTGCAGGGATACACATCCAATACCAACAGCAAATACCGGTAATAATTCCAGTAAACAAATCAAAGAAAAAGTGCTGCTTAGTAGTCATTACTGAAATGCAAAGTGCTACCCATGCTACCCAGGCGAAAACTTCCTTCCAGCCATAAACAATTTTCCAATGCCTAAGCAACATCACAATCATCAGTGATTGAACAACATGTAAACTCGGCCAAGCGTTGTACGGCATGTCGGTATTATGCATTAAATCTCCATACCAGAATCCCCAGAAACCTTCTCCTGATCTAACACTCTCAGGAATTTGATCTCTGATGTAAACTTCGGTAGGGAACAGAATGAAAATCAAGTTTACAGCCCAAGTCATCACAAATAGTGCCTGATAAAATGCGAACATTTCTCTAATTCTTTCATCACTATTCCTTCCAAACCATGCTGCTGCTGGGTAATATAGGTACAGTGTCAAGTAAATGATAAATGTCCAAGCAACGAATGGAACCCACGAATCTATTGGTAGAATTGGGTCCATTACCGACCTGTCAAAATAACCCATGATTTGGTTAATGATGGAGTAAGGCAATGCCATTGCTGCGATTAATGCTACAATTGTATACCAAAAAATGCGCATATTTTTCCTTTGACGCCAATGCGGAAGCCAGAACTTCCACGGACGCATGAACATGGCCCTGCGAACACTTCTCTCTTTTCAGACAATCGGACGTCCACAGGTAGGGCATACTTTCCATCCTGGTTGCAGAGTAGTTCCACATTCACAAACAGTTGATTGCGGTTGTGAAGGTGGTGCTTGAGGAGGCGATGATTGAACAACACCGGTTCCATCTACAGATTTTTGTGCGGTTTGCTGTCGCAAAAATTCTTGCATTACATTTGTGTCTAATGCATTATTTTCTGCAGCTAACTTCATCATTTGCGCTTGCAAATCATCAGATTGTGCTTGCCTTTCTGAGTTTAGATTAGACTGTAATTCCATTCGCTTTCTCTTGTTTTCTTGAACTTGTGCGAACATATCCATTGCTCTTTTTGATTTAGCATCAGCTTCATCGACACGAAGTTCCATCTTTCCTCGCTCATAATTAAGTTCAGCATCCCACTTTGCTTCCTGGGCTCTCAATCCTTTCAATTCATGCTCTAATTCAACTGTTACTTGTCCTTTCGCTTTTGCTCTTGCGACATTGTTTTCCAGTTCTATTCTGGCAAGTGTGAGCGTCTCAGTTTGCGCATAATGAGCTAACTGTGCATCTGTATTGACTTGATTACCCGCAGTTTGTGCTTCTACTGCGGCTCTGTGCTTTTGCACTAGTTCCATATCAGTCGGTTTGGTGATTGGGAATGCTTTGAGTAATGTGAATCCAAGGTTGGATAGCAAATTTCTCATTTCCATTTCTGCAGTCATTTCAAACTTCTCAAGGAACATTGCATCTCTAAGTTCTGAAGCGTCGGAACAACCGGCAAGACATGGAGCAATAACCCTTGCTTTTACCTCTGAACCAATAATTGAGATCATTCCTTCTCTTGTTAGTACTGGGTCATTATTTGCAAAGTAATTCAACAACTTTGGGACATCCTCAAGATTCATTTTTATTCTCAGATTTGCATATCCTTTAACTGCCTCTCCATTACCTAATTGGCCTTCGAAAGGTATCCAGTAGTCCATAGGTCCAGTCATTGCGAACAGAAGTCTTCTATCACTTGCAGTGACTCCAACTTTCTCTCCTAACCATCGAGTGAAACCTCCTGCCATATTCTTCAGCAGTGTTTCGGTTAGTATGTCTCCGATACGTCCATCAACAATCATAGCACAAGCTTCGTTAGGTTTTAGCAAAACTTGTTGTGTGGCGATTGTTTTAATTTTATCAGCATTCACCAATCTTGCTATGGTGTCTGGGCTGTCTCTCCATCTGTAATTACTCATATTATCACTTCTTAGTTTTCAATCCTGAAAGAATGTTCATTCGCACTCCAAAGAATCCTCTGCAGCTAGTAACCTTTTGATTAGTTTCCATAATCAGTTGCCTTGGGTCACCTTCGCCAGTAGCAATTGAATGTTCGGAACTATTAGCTAAGTTTACTGCTTTTGTCACCATTTCAATTACTTCATGATCATGCTTGATCAATTTTTTGAGGTCTTTGTTTGATGGTGACCTTTGACCCGATAGGAATGCATGTTCCATCCCTGAAGATGCCTTATTTACATCTTCAATCAAATAATTACATTCCTCTATGCAACGCTTTGCAGGTCTGGCTAGGTCAAGATTACCTTCTCTGAATTGTGTGTCGAAAACAGTTTGCATGTGACTTCGAACTCTCGATGCAGCTCGTGCAATTTCTTCACGAACCAGTCTGTCATTTTCTATTCTGGAACCTTTAGAATAACCATTGTATCCTTTGACCAATAATTGCACACCTCGTATGCCGGTCATAATATCTAGTGGAGTGCCTACCATCGAGTTCCCTATTACATCTAGGAGCGCACTACCATATGATGGTAACGGCTACTTTACAATGAAATAACATAATCAGCGAAGTTTTCTGCAATATTTTTGTTATGTGTGACCAATATTGCAGGGCACTTTCTTTCTTTGAGAATTGACCTTACATCAGATACCAGTCGCCTAGACAATTCTTCATCAAGAGAACTAAATGGTTCGTCGAGCAACAACACCTTTGGTTTTGCCAATAATGCTCTGGCCAGAGAAACCCTTTGTCCTTCTCCTCCCGAAAGCGATTCTACTCTACGTTCTTCAAAACCTTCCATCCCTACTTCGACTAAAGCATTAGTTATGTCTCCTTTCTTGTTGCCTAATCTAAGATTACCTTCAACGTTAAGGTGAGGGTAAAGTACTGCTTTTTGGAAAATCAGTCCGATTCCTCGTTCTTCCGCATTCAGTGTACTAATGTCTCTGCCTTCTAACAATAAATCTCCTGAATCCAAATCTTCCAGTCCGCATATACATCGCAAAAGTGTTGTTTTACCACATCCACTGGGTCCCGTTATCGCTACAATTTCTCCAGGTTTCAATTCTAAATTAAAGTTTGAAAATAATTCTTTATCAAATGATTTCGTTAGATCCTTACAAATTAACATCAAAACATACCTCCATCTCTTGCAGAGCGGAATTTCTCCGCCCATGTGAATAAAATTAGAGTAATACCCATCAGAACCGATGATACTGCACATGCAGCAGGAGCTGTTAGAGAATTCTTGTATGGAATCGATCTCAGTGAGTCAATCATGACTGGAAGGGTAGTCCAATCCGAATTTCTTGTGACTACCCAGGATGCACCAAATTCTCCTAATGACATTGCTAAAGTGAAAATTGTTGCAACCAATATGGATCCTTTCAACAATGGTAGTTTGATCTCTGTGAATCTTCTCCATTTCGTAATGCCAAGTGTTTTTGCACATTCATCATATGCGGGTTCAATCGATCGCAAGGCAGGTAGCATTATTCTGACTACAAACGGTGTTGTAATCATAATGTGAGCAAGAGCAGGTGTTGGCCAAAATGAATAGAAAAACTCTGCATCAATACGTATCATTCCCAACATTACTCCTAATCCAATCATGACACTGGAAATTGCAAAAGGCAGCATTGTTAGAACATCCAAAGTGCGTGCTAATCTTGGTCTACTTTTTTCCACATCTATTATCGTCTGTGCTAGAATCCAACCGAGAGGTACAGCGATGATTAGTGTGATAGCAGCATATCCTAAGGAATTGAATAGTGCTTCCCAAGCAGATGAAATTGAATTACTACTGGTGAATGCAAATTCCCAACCAGAAGTGTCCCATGAGTAATTGGTTCCTGATGAGTCAGTGTTACGGATGCGGAATGATGCCAATAATACTGCAATCAAGGGAGATAGTGAAAATAAAACACCGATACCAATGATGGCCCATCCTTTTGGATTTCTTTTCTTGACAATAACTTCTGATGCTTGAGGCAGTAGGTTTTGTCGCTTTTGCTGTAACCATGACATCAGAAATAAGGAAATAAGCAATATTGTAAATTGAATCATTGACGACCCTAATACAATTTCATTCCTTGAAATCATATACCCCTCTATTCCTGCAGAAGAGCCAACTCCTGCCATAACGCTCTCCAGAGTATTATCTCCTAATGTAATCCATCTGACTAGTGCAAATGATGTAAATGAGAAAACGAATGTCATGCATGCAGCAGCTGCAATTGAAGGTGCTAATAGGGGTAGCCAAAGATTACGAAATCGTCCATATTTTGTATTCCCTGCAGGTAGAAGCCTCATTTGTTCTTCCAGTTTGGGGTCTAGTGTAGATAGTACTGGTTCGCAAAATCGTATTATTAGTGCCATGTTAAACCATGCATGAGCGATAATTAATGTGGCAAACCAGGTTGATTCATCAACTCTAATGTCCAAACCAGCCTTTCCGACAATGTACAAAAAACCCATTGCAGCAACTATGGATGGCATAACGAATGGTACTGTAAGAATGGCCTTCACAACTGATTGTAAGGGCCATTTGTACCTTCCTAACTGCCATGCGATTGGTAATCCAATCGCCATTGTCACAATAGTTGAAATCAATGCTTGGTAAAATGTGAATTCAATCACGCCTTGACTGATGTAATTATTCTCAAGGGATGAAATCCAAGCGCTAGGATCAAAACCAGCCACCCATACCAATCTATCAACAGCCAACCATAATGGCAAAATTACGAGTAATGTATATGCTAAAAATGCACAAACATTACTGAATTTGATATTCATCTTATCCATCAACCATAGCGGAATTCCATTGCTTCAACCATGTTTCCATATTTTCAGCAATTGCTGTAGAACTTATTGATGCAGGATCTTGAGGTACTACTGAATGGAACTTGTATCCGTTTTCTTCAGGTAAATCCGAACCTTCAAGAACAGAATACATCGAATTTTCAACAGGCATTTTTGAGTTCACTTCAGAAGATAGTAAGTATTCGATAAATGATGATGCAGCATCTAGATTACCGCCTTGGATTGCAGCAGCATACTCTACTTGATGGAATGATGACCCGGGAATATCTAGGGCCACTGATTTAGTCCAATTGCCGTTATACCAAGACTCAACACCAGGTGAATGGCAATATGAGAGCACTATGTGAGCATCTCCTACATAGCCGTCAGTCCATTCTCCATAACCACCTGTATATCGTGTTTCATAAGCTTCAGACCAACCTGTTGTGATGATGACTTCATTACTAGACATTTCAGACCACCAGTCGGTCCATTCAGTTTCATTATCTTGGTCATTAGAGAAATAATCGGTAGTCGCAGTCATGAATGCTCGGCCGGGGCTACTCGTTTCTGGTGATGGGATTGCAATCTTTCCTTTCCATTCATCTTCGGTTAAATCCCAAAGGCTTTCAGGGACTGTGTAATTTTCGCCATCTACTATTTCAGAATCATAGTTTAAGCAAATATATCCGTGATCAAAAGGAGCAGCTAAGGGTCCATTATAGGGCTCTAAGACGGATTCTGAAATATTCTCCAATTCTGCAAAATGTTCCCACAATACATTGTTGTCTATTGCAGTCTGTAGGTAAGTATTGTCTAGTCCAATCGCCAAATCAGCAACCTGTAGCCCTTTGTGCTGCAGTAGGTGATCTAAAATCGAACCAGCATCATCAAGTTTTAGCAATGTGATTTCATAACCGGTTTCAGTTTCGAATTGAGTTAGCATCTCATCTGTCAATCCATATACGTCGTATGTCACAATTACTAATTCTCCATCATCTTCCCATTCATATTCACTAGGATTCTCAGCATCATCCTGGTCTATCTTCGAGCTCAGGCAGCCTGAAATCATCAAATTAAATGTTACAAATATAGCCATTAACGTCAGTTTGTTCATATTTACACCTCAATTAAGAGCAGTGACAATTTTATGCATTCTGTCCACTAATTCTAACGGGTTGTGCGCTAAAATGTATAACGCTGGTTCCCAGCCAAATGCTCCTTCGTCTAATATGATGTCAATTCCCTGATGAGGTACTAACTCACCTTTTGGTGCAAATGTTAGATTTAAGTCTAAATCTTCACACATTAATTCAATTGCATCTTTGTCATTACCTGGGTGTATATTCAATATTGCTGCCTTGCCACTGTCGTGGATTCTAGCATCTAGCAACATGTTTGCGAGATGATGCGATGCGCCAAATGATGGAGTTTCATGATGGCGTAACTTATTATTGACAATAGTGACCTTTCCTGGGAAAGCAGCAACTTCTGCAGTTGAGCGTGAATTTTCAAGACAGCAAGCAATATTCATCCCAACTGCAGGCATCTGAAGTTTCAATTTGTTTACATCAATCCTTGAAACAGCCCATTCCAATCTTTTTAATAACGCAGTTTGTTCTTGATCTGAATCCAGATCTGTTCCGGTTAATGATTTATCGAAACGTAATACTTGGCCAGGTGCAAATGCAATTTCCATCACGAAGCGAGTCCTACTGGGCTTGGATTTGGGGCCCAGTTGCCTCAACGCCATTGAGATTTCATGTGCCCATCCATCAATTGTAGATTCATCGGAAGTACCTGCCATGCTGGGTAAATTGCGATGAGCCATACGAGATATTGTAGATTGAGTAGAGCCTAACATGTCGGCAATTTCAGCTTGTGACCAATCAGCTGCTCGCAAATTCCTTGCCAACTGCATATGTAATCGCTCTAACCATGCTGCGCCATCACTGCCTAGCATATGCCGTCGTAACGGCTCTACTTATTCAATATTCCTAAGTTAAAATGCAAGGTGCATAGAATCTGCAAGTTCTTTGTATGGTTCGACTCGTTGATCCCATTTCATAGGAGATCGGCCAGAAGGGGTTGACAGGACCCATATTTCACATTCAAATGGAAAATCTGTTGGATGTTCTTTTTGCAGGCCTAATTCAACTCTAGCAAGTGGTGGATTAAAGAGCATAGAATATTGCTTCTTACCAATGAATGCAATCCTTTCTGGAGCTCCTCCTACCCGGAGTGCATTATCTTTTATGCGTTTGTAAAAAAAGGTATGCTTCTCTCTATAATCGTCTCGTTTAAACACTCTTGAATCGCTGTTATGTTTGCGAATCACATCAGTGAATCCGACGCATAGATTTTCAACCATATAATCGTCATTAACACCTTCTTCAATGTCGCACAAACCGGATTCCTTGACCAGTTTCCAAAAATTGTTTGTTGGCTGTGAAAAATATTTACCTGATTCCCATGAATGTTCACTTGGATTATGCCCCACAATAAGCAATCTGAGAGGTTTAGTTCCGAATTTCTCTGCAAGAGGCATATTTGCTCCAGTCATCGCAGGGTTCTAAACCCGTCTTCGATGAGAGCCGACAAGAGGGGATATTGTGGATACCGATGAATTCTTGGAAGTTGTCCTTTCCAGAATACGTTCTCATTTAGATGGGTCTGAGAAGGTTGTTGATTTCATCCCACAATCTAGCCTTGGCAAAACTGCAGACCTGAATTTACCTTTAGTGGGTTTAGGACTTGAAAATGTTGTTTCAGACATAGATCAATATCTTCGCTATAGTGTCAGAACAAATCATCCAGGATTTATGAATCCATTGTGGGGCGGAGTTAATCTATCAGCATTTGCTGGTGAAATCATTGCAAATTTATCAAACAATTCAATGTACACATACGAGTTGTCTCCATTTGCAACACTTATTGAACAGGCTCTGATTAAGAGAATGTGCGAAATGGTTGGATTTGGTGAAGGAAATGGTACGCTAACTACCGGAGGATCCAATGGTAATATGATTGGTATGATGTGTGCTAGATATCAGGCAGATCCTTTGGGTCAGCAAAGAGGTTTTGATGGCTCAAATTTGGTTTGCTATGTTTCTGCAGAATCGCATTATTCTGTCCTAATGGCTGCAAATGTTTTGGGCATAGGATTTGAAAATGTGATCAAAGTTCCTTGTGACGTTGATGGTCGAATGCGAACAGATAAACTGAGCGAGGAGATTGAGCGTACTCGGATTAATGGGCAGCTTCCTTTCTGTGTTGTCGCAACAGCTGGTACTACTGTCAGAGGTTCATTCGATCCTATCAAGGAAATAGCAGATATTTGCTCTGACAATAATATTTGGTTCCATGTCGATGCTGCTTGGGGTGGTTCATGTCTGTTCAGCAGTAAATATCGTAGTTTGATGGACGGTGTTGAGTTAGCAGATTCAGTTTGCTGGGACGCACACAAGATGATGGGCGTTCCATTGATCTGCTCTGCATTTTTGATTAAGCGGCCAGAAATACTTCGCACTATCTGCTCTCATGGAGATGTTGCACATTATTTGTTTCATGGAGAATCAGAAGACGTTGATTTGGGAAGGATGAGTTTGCAATGCGGTCGTCGCAACGACGCATTGAAGCTATTTCTTTCGTGGAGAGAAAAAGGAGATGCTGGATGGGCTAAGTTGATTGAGTCATATGTTGAGTTAGCAGATTTTCTTCAATCGTTAGTTGATTCAAACAGTAAGTTAGAGATGATGTCTTCTAGAGTTTGGTCGAATGTATGTTTCCGGTATACGATTGAAGGTATTGATCATAATGATATCAATAACCAAATTAGAGAGCGTTTAGTCAAATCTGGAAATTATATGGTTTCTAAATCAAAGATAAATGATGACATAATCTTGAGACCAGTAATCGCTAATCCCGAAGTTACTCGAGAATCGTTAGAACAATTTGTTTTGGAAGTTGTCACAATTGGCGATGAAATAATTCGAGGCATTCCTTCAAATTATTGACATAAGCAAGTAGTAAAATATGGATGTCAAAATCCACCAGCATGATGGGAAAACCTGTTTGGTGGGATGATGCTATCGTTTTCCTAGAATCGGACGAAATCATCGGGCCAGTAGTGAGTAAATACAATCAAGAGTATCTATCTGGTAAGGGCGATATATTCTCCACATTCGTACGCTCTGTAGTCGGACAGCAAATCTCAGTTATTGCAGCAGACTCGATTTGGAATAGATTAGAGAAATTTGTTGGAGGAATAAGTCCTGAAAATATTAGTAAATTCAGCCCTGCGGAATTGGCTACATGTGGGTTAACTAAACCTAAATCCGAATATATTCACGGTATTGCGAATGATTCGAGCCACTTTTTGTCGCCTGATTGGGATAAATTGACAGATGCTGAGATCAATAAACATCTTACTCAATTTCGTGGAATTGGACCTTGGACATCTGAAATGATTATGATTTTCGCATTGTTGCGACCAGACATCTTCAGCATCGGAGATCTAGGTCTAATCAAAGCAGTGCAATTGCTAGTCCCTGATGCTGTTACTAAGAATGATGTTCTCAAGGTTTCAGAAAGATGGGCGCCATACCGTACTGCTGCAAGTTGGTATTTGTGGCGTATGTTAGATCCTATACCTGTAGAATATTGAAAGGGTTATAATCGTGTAACCTTACCTTGATTCATGGAATTCGCTCAATATTCGCTAGCTCTGATTTGCTGTTTTGCGATTACGAGATGGTTTACTGAAAATATAAAATTCCATGTTCGCAATGATACGTTCTGGTTACATCATTGGATTGTAGCTTCGATAATTATGGCTATTCTGTTTTTCTTGCAAATAGATTATCCTTGGATTTGGGGTGGACTAACTGGAGTTGCGATTGAGGGATTAGCAAGAAAAAATTGGTCGATTTTGAGAAATTCGCGAAAATAGGTAATGAAATTCTATCAGTGATGATTTAATGCTGACTATGCCACCACAGCACCATGAGTGAAGGTGAGCCAGTCCGTACAGCTCTCTATGAGGAACATGTTTCTTTAGATGCAAACATTGTTGATTTTCATGGCTTTGAGTTGCCAATATGGTACTCCAATATCTCCGAAGAACATCTCGCTTGCCGATCAAATGCAGGACTGTTTGATGTTTCTCACATGGGATCCTTCCGCTTTTCAGGCAATGGTGTCAGAGAATGGTTAGAGTCAATTTCAACTCAAAAGTGTACTTCGATTTCACCAGGTCGATGTGCTTACACGCATTTCCTTGACCATGATGGATTCATGATCGATGACATGATATTTGCAGTAGTATCTGAAGATGAAATAATTGGAGTACCAAATGCTAGTATGATTCCTGTAATGTGGGATTGGTTCAATTCATTAATCCCTGATGATGGCTCAATTATTTTGGAAGACCTTTCACCTGAAACCAGCATTCTTGCGCTTCAGGGTCCAAATTCTAAACAAATCTGTGAATCTGTTTTGGGTAGTTCAAATCATGTTGGCAGATTTAAATGGGCAAGAATTAATGAAAATCAACTAGGAATCAGTGGATGGATTCAGGGCACTGGATACACTGGCGAATCTGGATACGAGATTTTCGTTCCAAATAGTGACGCAGCAACACTTTGGCGTGGATTGATTGGAGCCGGGGCAATACCTATTGGTTTGGGTGCCAGAGACACATTGCGTCTTGAGAAAGGATTCTTGTTATCTGGAGTTGATTTTGCTTCACCAAAACTTGATGAAAATAAATTCCTTCATCGAGATTCTTGGGAGACAAATGTGCCATTCGGCTTAGATGTAGATCATGATTTTGTAGGTCGCGATAGAGTAGTATCTCATGATGAAAAAGATGCAAGACTTTGGGGTGTTAAGCAATTAGAAAGAGGACCACTTCCGCGTGGTGGCAAAGATGTTGAAGACCTTGATGGCAATTATTTAGGAACATTGACCAGTGGAGCTCCTGCTCCCTCATTAGATCGTACCGGAATAGGTATGGGATACATTTCTGGTGTGCAGCCTGGTGATGAGGTTATGATAGTCGCCTCACCTCGGAAAAAGGTTCGAGCAATAGTCACTCGTCCACCCTTTGTTTGATAACGCCCCATAGGGGCGTTGATTTGATGAGGGTGATGTCATACGCAACAATATGCGCCGAACTGTCACACTTGGGATTCTCGCCTGCTTGTTACTTTCACTTATTCCTGTTTTCTCACAGGTGAGTCATGTTGATTTCGGCGAATCAGAGATTGTAATGAATGAAAAAATAATTCCAGATTCGGAATTGACTTTACCTCAGGTTGAGGCACTTAATTCGATAGGAATGGGTCGTTCAACCAATTCAAGTTGGTCGACCACAGGTGGTTCGATGAACAATGATGAGATCTATGAGATGGTTTTGGACTCCCAAGGTAATGTCATTGTTTGTGGAACAATCTACCAAGCATCTCAATTTGGTGCGATTACAGTTTATACTGAGGGTGAAGGTGACATATTAATTGCAAAATTATCAACAACTGGTGTTTGGGAATGGGCTGTCTCTGCTGGTACAGCGCTTTACTATGACGAATGCAGAGGAGTTACTATCGATTCGAATGACAATGTTTACGGGACAGGATATTTCCAAGGCTCTGTTAATTTTGGTGAAAATATTACAATCTCAACCACAGGTTTCGATGGATGGATTGCTAGAGTAAATAGTTCAGGTCAATTCGACTGGGCAATGAAGTTTGGTGGATTTGATGTGGATGTTGGATGGGATATTGCGGCAGATAATTATGATAATCTATACGTAACAGGTTTCTATCAGAATTTTACAGAATTCGATGCATCATTACTAACTGCTAGTGATCAAGATGGAGATTACAGATTCTTCATTGCGTATTACAATATGTCATCTTCTCAATGGGATTGGGCTAAAGATTCGTCCGGTACTGGAGATTCAGTACCTTACCAGATAGTAGTGGAACAGTCCACAAATTCTGCGTACGTTGTAGGGTATAATACTGGTTCTGAACAGTGGAATGGTACATTTACGTCAAGTCCTGAGTCATCATATGCAGGTTTCGTAGTGAAGTATACTGATGATGGAACATTTGTCTGGGGTCAAAACACAGGAGGTTTACCTTGCTTTGGAGGAAGTTGTGGTGTTTATTTCAATAATGTCGTGATACATCCTGACGGCGGTGTAGTCGTAGGAGGTAATTTCCTTCAATCCTTCAAAAGACAGGGGGGCTCTGCTGTAACTGGGCAGGGTAGCTGGGATGTTTTGTTGATAAGATATGATATTAATGGTACTCAGTTATGGGATTTTAATGCAGGAGGCTCTGATGACGACCGCCTACAATCACTCTCAGTCAATCCAAAAGGGCAGGTGCAATTTGGCGGCAATCACTTTGCCGAAATGAAGTTTGATTCTACAACTCTTCAGAAGAATACTAGCACTAATCATTATGACGGATTTATTGCTCAAATCGATAATGATTCAGATTTCCAATGGGCTATGAGTATCGGTGGTGCAGATAACGATACAGTTGGCGCATTATTGGCTCTAAATGATGGTACATTGATTGCAGGAGGAGATTTCAGTGGCACGGTTTGGTTTGGCGATATGCCAAGAACTGCTACCGATCAGGATATTTTCGTATGGAAATTCCAACATGACAAGGATGATGATGGTATCACTGATTACGTAGACAATTGTCTGAATACTCCGAACTCTAATCAGAGTAATTTCGATGGTGACTTCAAAGGCGACGAATGTGATACTGACGACGACAATGATGGTCTACACGATGTATTAGATGATTGCAGATATGGTTTCCTAAACTGGAATCAATCCAACACCTCATTAGATCATGATGCTGATGGTTGTAATGATCTTGAGGAAGATTCTGATGACGACAACGATGGAATTCTAGATGTGGATGACAACTGCCCATCTGGTGTACTCGATTGGGTGATTGATTCTTCAAGCGATATGGATGGAGATGGATGTCGAGATTCAGATGAGGACACGGATGATGACGGAGATAGCATTCTAGACTTAGACGACAATTGTCAATATGTTTCAAATATCAACCAAGACGATTATGATGGGGACGACATTGGCAATGAATGCGATGCAGATGATGATGGTGATGGTATAGATGATCTTGTAGACGATTGTTATCAAGGAGCATTAAATTGGACCTCAGCAGTTCAAACCGACAAAGATGGTGATGGATGTGAAGACGAAGGTTCCAATGAGGATTCTGATGATGACAACGATGGAGTCATCGATGGTTTTGATAATTGCCCGAGAGGAGAAGTAGGTTGGAATTCTGATCAATCGAATGATCGAGATGGAGATGGTTGTCGAAATGACAACGAAGATAATGATAATGACAATGACAGTGTTATCAATGAAGTTGATTTGTGTAAGAATGGCATTGCAAACTGGAGAAAGAATGCATCAAACGACAATGACGGAGATGGTTGCATCGATGATCGAGAAGACAACGATGATGACAATGATGGTTTCTCCGACTTAGTAGACTTCTGTCCCCTTCAAGAAGGAACAGCAATGTTTGGTGGAATGAAGGGTTGCCCAGATTTCGATGGTGACAACTGGGCTGATTCTGTAGATCAATTCTTCCAAGATCCTACTCAGTGGAATGATGGAGATGGAGATGGCTATGGCGATAATCCTGAAGGAAATAATCCTGATGAGTGTCCATTCTTCTACGGTAACTCAACAAAAGACAGACTTGGATGTATAGATACTGATGGTGACGGATATTCAGATCCTGAGATTTCTTGGACTGTAAATCAAGGCGCAGATGCATTCATCGATAACCCATATCAATGGATAGATTCCGATGAAGATGGCTATGGCGAAAACTTCGATGACCCTACCAATGTAGTTGACCTTTGTCCCGAAAAGAAAGGTACTTCAACGATAGATCGCTACGGTTGTCCAGATTCAGACGGCGATGGTTATTCCAATGAGGATGCATTCTGGCAAATAGGAATATGGAATTCATTAGGAGTTGGTCCTGATGCTTTCCCTACAAACCCTACCCAATGGTATGATTCTGATGGAGACACCTTTGGTGACAATTGGGGCAATCCTGAGTGGAATGAAACCCGTGAAGATGGTTGGCCAGGACAATTCGTAGAAAATGCCACCAATGCCGACATGTGTCCTGATGAAGCGCCAGATGGTAAATTCGATGATGAGGTCTACTATCCTGGATGTTTACTGAAAGAACCTAGTGATGGTGGAAAATCAACCACCAATGATGCTTCTTCAGCTGATGATGAAGGAATGAGTACGTTTACAATTGTTGGAATAATAACTGGAGTAATAGTAATAGTACTTGCAGGAATCACTGCATTTATACTGAATCAAAATTCTGAAACGGAAAATGAATTATCAAGTCAGGTACTCGGTTCTGGGCCAAAGGAATTGACAGACTTACCTCCTCCGGCCCCTCCTAATGCTAGTGCATTACCACTTTCTGAAGATGTTACCGAATATGGTGAAGTTTCTGATGATCCAAATACAATTGGTTCTTGGGAAGATTTGCCAGCGGGAGATTACCTCGAACCTGATGAACATGGTACAAATTGGTTCAAGGCAAATAATGGCGATAATTGGTACCAAAACGAAGATGAAACTTGGACAAAATGGCAAGATTAGTCTCTTGCTACTAAACCAACATTCATGTTGGTTACGCGCTGGG
>QQSA01000125.1:0-2585 GCA_003602535.1 Candidatus Poseidoniales archaeon | reverse complement strand
CGGAGGCCACACTATGGTTGACCAACTACCCAATCTCGGACGAGAAAAAGAGATGCTTGAAGCGATGGGAATGACTTCTATGGATGATTTGTTCGCAGACATACCTGAATCCGTTAGAATGAATGACGAACTTCCGCTACGTGGCCCACAATCGGAAGAAGAAATTATTGCGGATGCACGACGAATTTTAGGTGCAAATGTAGCTCTAGGAGACCGTGTAAACTTCCTTGGAGCCGGATTAAACCGAAATTATGTTCCAGCAAGTGTCTTCCAATTGATTACTCGAGGGGAATTTTTGACATCTTATACCCCCTATCAGCCTGAAGTAAGTCAAGGAATGCTACAGGCAATGTGGGAATTTCAAACTTTGATTAGCGAATTAGTTGGTCTAGAAGTTGCAAATCTTTCTGTTTATGATGGTTCAACAGCTGCAGCAGAAGCAATCACCTGTGCAGTAAGAATACACAATCGAAAGGCCACTCAAAAAGATACGATATACATCAGCGAGCTTACCCCTCCTGCTCGTGTATCTGTAATTCACAATTATACACAAGGTGGTGGAATTCAGATCAAGACTTTGCGCCACAATTCAGATGGAACATTAAATTTGGAATCTCTTTCTGAAGCAGCTGGTTCATGCGGTGTTTATGTTGAGCAACCAAATCCTTTGGGTATTCTGGATGGCGGACTTACACGTGTCAAGGAGATAATAGGTGAAAATACCGCATTCATAGTAGGCGTATCTCCCGTTAGTTTGGGGTTGATTGAAGCTCCTGGAAATTATGGTGCAGATATTGTCGTTGGTGAAGGACAAGCACTTGGTTCTCCAATTACATATGGAGGTCCTCTTTACGGGATATTTGCTTGCACTAAAGCATACTTGCGCCAAATGCCGGGACGAATTGTTGGCCGTTCAATAGATGTTGATGGCAAGGAAGCATTCTGTTTGACTCTTTCAACAAGAGAACAACATATCAGACGACATAGAGCAACATCAAACATCTGCACAAATGAAACTTTGATTGCATTAATGGGCGCTATGCACATGTCCTTACTTGGACCTGAAGGTTTGGCTAAACTGGCTCAAAGAAATATGGCTGCTTGCCAATTGGCAAAACACAAGTTATCAGAGATACCGACGATTGCAATTCCTCACGGTTTAAACAGTCACTATAACGAATTTGTAATCGAGTTACCAAGATCAGCCGCGGATTGTATTTCCTATCTTGATTCTCATGGATTGATCGGCGGATTTGATATGTCCGCGTGGTATCCACAGAGGAAAAATTGGCTTCTGGTATCATTCAGCGATCAGACACAATCATCTGAAATTGAATTGTTAGCAGCGCATCTTGCGGTTTGGTCTGCCGCAGTTTCACAGGGGGTGAGTGCATGAGTCACTTGTTTGAACACAATGGTGCTGGTGGCAAGGGATACTCTCAACCAGATCCAATAATCTCTTCCGACAACTTGCAGGTTCCATCATCATTGGTACGTGCTAAGTTGCCAAGGTGGCCGCGTATTTCAGAACCAGAAATGGTCAGGCACTATACCTGGTTGTCAACTCGTAATTTTGGAATTGATACCGGATTTTATCCACTGGGATCATGCACCATGAAACATAATCCAAGAGTGAATGAGGTAATTGCACAATTACCTGGAATTGCAGATATTCATCCACTTCAACCAGAACATCAAATCCAAGGAACATTGGCAATATTCCATGAAATGCAGGAGATGCTTGGAATTTGTGCTGGAATGGATGCGGTTACTCTGCAACCAGTTGCAGGTGCACAAGGAGAATTCACGGCGATTCGTTGTATTCAAGAATATTTCAAATCACGTGGAGAATTGCAGAGAACAAAAGTGATCGTTCCAGATTCTGCACACGGAACGAATCCTGCAAGTGCAGCTATGGCTGGTTTTGAGATTGTGGAAATTCCTAGTCAAGAAGATGGCCGACTTGATTTAGATGCGCTTAGAGCAGTAGTTGGAGATGACACTGCTGCAATGATGATTACCAATCCAAGTACGCTCGGCGTATTTGAGCCAGAGATTGCACAGGCTGCAGAAATAGTTCATTCTGCAGGTGGACAAATGTACTATGATGGTGCGAATTTCAATGCAATTCTTGGAAGGACTTCACCGGGAATAATGGGATTCGATGCTGTTCATTACAACCTGCACAAGACCTTCAGTCAGCCTCACGGCGGTGGAGGACCAGGTTCTGGACCAATAGGTGTAAAATCCCATCTTGCAGAATACCTTCCTGGTCCTGTAGTAAAGCGTCGACCGGTTTTGTCAACCGATAGATTAACTTCGGTCAATGATGAATGGTGGTACCATTGGCAAGAGCCAGAAAACAGTATTGGAAAGGTTCAGCAATGGCATGGAAATAGCGGCGCAGTAATACGCTCGTGGGCATTTTACCGTAGATATGGAAGAGATTTGAAATTGATGTCTGAACATGCAGTTCTGAACGCAAATTATCTACGTTACAGGATAATGCAAGAAGCAGAAGAAAAAGGAGTGTCACATCTATTCTGTGATGGAGCACCAGTAGATGTTGTGAAGCATGAATTCAC
>QQSA01000124.1:7529-12135 GCA_003602535.1 Candidatus Poseidoniales archaeon | reverse complement strand
GCTAAGATTCCTAGTAAGAGACATAGTCCCATCATTCCAGATAAAATCATTCCTTTCATTTTTGCGTCCATTGTTTTCACATTCCAAGAGAGGTTTCTCTCGGTTGTGGACCGATTAACACAGTATAAGTAATTTATACCAGTAAAAATGTAACGCGAGTGGATTTCAAGCGATGTCGTGATTCGTCACTGTGCCGCAAACCGTACAATAAACATCGACTCCGTTGATGCGAGGAGTTACTCCTGATACGTCGCTTTCTGCTCCGCATTGGCACTTTACCTTGGTCTGCATGTCCTAGGCCAAGAGGAAGTTGTTCATCAAATAAACGGATTTATTATCTGACGAGATGGATTTCAATACACGCATATGTATCGCTAGGCGAATAAGAGCGGTTGGCATCAACCGTTAAAGAAATAATATTACAATCTGTTAAAATCGTTCTAATTTCTTCCTTTTTGTCTTCCAAGGACTCTAATGGCAATATAGCCCAGCCTCTAATCACAACCTCATTCCCCTTACGTAATAGTGGAATAATATCGGGAAGATGATCTATACTGTCATGCGGAAGATTCACCAATAATAAGTCACAAAACTCAGAGATTTCTTGAGAAAGTGTTCTGGCGTCCTTGCACGCTGACCAATGCCCTGGAATGTTTTTTGCCAGTAATTCAGCAGCATCCGGATTTAGGTCGGACCCATATATGTCGCTTACAGCATCAGAGGCAGCAAGTGGCACTAAAGCAGGTCCAACTCCCGCATAGGGATCACATACCGTAATTTTTCTTCCAAGAGTTTCAGACAATTTTTGTGCACATTCAACAGTTGCCAATCTTTCATTGGCCAATCTCGGTGAATAGTATGCAGCTCCAGGATCAACCCAAAATTCATGACCGCTTTCTCTGACTTTGGTCAGTGTTTGATTAGAATTACGACTAGATATTATTGATAAATCCCTAACGCGGAATTGGCCTTTTACTCCGTTATCCGCGCATACAACTCTGGCGCTTGAATGCTGTTCTAATAGCGCCGAGCCTATTGCAGTGGCATGCTTTTGCAAATTTTGTGGTATCTTAAGAATAATTACATCGCCAATTTGATCATGACTCATTGGCCAATCTGATTTGTACTTTTGAAATAATTCCGAAGGGAGTCTTTCGGTCCAATGTTTGGGTCCGGCTCTAATCGCATTCAGCTCAATAATTTCGAGGTTTTCGAAATTTACTGGTGCGTTTTCATTTATTGGAATAGCACGCTGCTCGCCTAAATTATGAATTCCACACCCCTCTGCTAGCCAACCTTCACTGGCTAATCTATCCCTCCAAAGGGATGTTTCTTTGCTCGGCACGCTCAAATGGCGCATGGTTCTCGCCATGCCCACAGGAGCATGAGGTTTGAGCATGGCGGCTGGATTGATACTAATTGGCATGGGCCCTGGAGGTATTTCTGGGATGACTCGTGCTGCAATTGAGGCAGCCAAAAATGCTGATTACCGTCGTTATGAAGCTTATACTGCGCTCTGGAGTAATGAAGATTTAGAAGCACTTGAAGCTGAAATCGGAGATATTCAGAGAGTAATGCGTCCAGAAGTTGAAGAACCTGTAGAGTTGTTGCAGTTAGCCAAGAGTAATATTGTCGCATTGTTAGTAGTTGGAGATCCTCTTCAAGCAACGACGCATGTTGATTTACAATTACAAGCCCAAGAAGCAGGTGTGGAGTGTTCTGTCGTCCATGGAGTCTCCATCACCGGTTTGGTTACAGGGGCAGTCGGACTGTCAAACTACAGATTTGGAAGACAGACCACTCTTACCTACCCTTATGGGGGGTGGGTGGCAACTTCGCCGCTGGAAGTTATCGCATTAAACAAAAAACAAGGATTGCATACTTTGGCGCTATTAGATTTGGACCCAACTGGGGAAGGGGTTGGTGGACAGAGGCCAATGCAGCCTGCTGATGCAAAGGATTCGATATTGAGAATGGGATCAAAATTATTGGAAAATTTAGATAATTATTCGAAAGATACTCCGTTTGATTTATTGAAATGCGAATCTTATTCCGAGATTTGTGAGGATTTGTCTTCTCTAATGGTGGTGCTATGTAGCGACATGGGTACTGAAAAACAATCGATTTCTTACCTTTCTGTTGATGATTTATCCAATGCTAAAAATGGCGGACTTCATTGTTTAATTGTACCCGCTAGCCCAAGTGATGTTGAGATTTCGGCACTCAGCCGTTGGTCGAAGAAATAACATGGAGCACCTTCTCGGACTGACTGATGCCGGCTCCTTCTAAGGTAGAGTTTCCTGGGAAAAAGCGTCAGCGTATGCGTATGCGTGGCACGAAACAAGCCAATGTTGAGACGCAGAAGCGTATGCGAAAAAATCTTGATAGGTTGTTGGAGGAAGGCGAGTCCCTTCTTCCAGTCATGACTTGGAAGGGTAAACTCAGATGGGGTAGAACAGATCCTGTGACCAAAACATTGCGCGATTTGCGTAAAATTTTCAGTAAACGCCATGATAAAAAATGGTTAGCAAAGAGAATGATGGCCAAGAGTGGTGACGATGTTGGTAAGGCTCTTGCTGGGTCCTTAATGGCTGCACATGATGAAGATCTGTCTTTGGTTGGAGATTACAGTCATCAATCGTTTGGTAAAGCATCCTACATCCGCAGAGGAGATGGTAAAGTTGCTTACCAAGCGGGTCTTCAAAATTACAGTATGCCGACTTTACGTATGCTTCCTTGGGAAGATCATGCAAGAAGAGGGTATTTCTTCTTCTCGTGGAGAGGTGGTTTTGTCTGTAGCGGACCGGTTGCAGATATTCCTGAGGGGTGGTTAGACGATATTCTAGGAAAATCTCGTTTTGATTTTGAAAAAGAAGAGAATATTTGGGCCACTGAAGGTTTAGATTTTGAGAAGGTTGCGAGTAAAGAAATGTCAGGAGAGGGTTATCTTCTACTGAATTTCGTTGACGGTAGCAAAGTCGCTATCGGATTCGATAAATTACAAACTGTGAAAGGAAAATCGTCATTTATTCACGATCTCGCTCTATCTATGCTTCCTCCTAATCTTTCTACCGTAATGGATCCCGAAGCAATATGGCATCCAGAGGGCAGTACCCATGAAGGTTCCAATGAAGCTCTGGGTCGAATATTAGATGCGTGGATGGGCCTAACATTGAATGAGGGTTCTATCGCAAAGAGAGTCAAAGTAACAGTTCTCCACCACATCGATGAAGGTTTTGTGGTCGGAGAGAAATGGTTTGCTAATGCTGAAGAAGCTGTTCTAGAGTTGAATGGTTCGTCTGCTGAAAAAGAGTTGGCGCTGAAATTAATGGTTTCTGCTGCAGGCTCAGGCGTACGTATTTCTCAAAGAGGGGAAGTTCATGAAAGAGATGGTTCAGCTTTGGAAATATCTGCTAATTCGTGTAACGATGTGCTATCTGCTTTATGGGAAGACCACGGTCTATCTGGACTGATAGAAATTGGAATAGAAGAAGATGAGGCTGAAGACTTGTGGTCTGCGCAATGCAATAAAAAACGAGCATTTGGTAAATTCCTGAAAGATATTGAGTCTCAGAGAGCAAAGGCAGACATCATTCAAAAATTCCCTTACAGAAGAGGTAAGGTTCCTGGGCCAGTCGGTATGATTCACGACCTTACAGTGATGGGTTTAGTTGAAGGAATGGGCAAGGCGGAAAAGTCAGCACTTTCAAAGAAGGATGGTATCGATCAGCAGGCTTCATCATGGGCATGGCTGGTTGCTGCAGGGAAATCGAATGGTCAGGAATGGCAATTCACTTCTGATGCGAGAGACAGAGGCGGGGTATGGAGTGCTGCGGCAATCCAAGTATGGAATACAGGAAAGGCATTGGTCAATGGCGAAGATGTCGATTACAAATCGGCACTCGAAGCGCTTCGTAAAGCGTGTGGGCAAATTGAAGAGTTACCTTAATCAAATTCCATCTAGAGCGTTTGTTATATCATTCCAAAGGTCTTCAACGTCCTCTATACCGATTGACATTCTAACAAAGCCCGGGCCTAATCCTGCAGCGATTCTTACATCCTCTGGGATGAACATATGACTGGAGTTGAATGGGCATTCAACCAAACTTTCGACTCCCCCCAGGCTCGTTGCTTCAAAGATCATGTCTAGGCCGCGCATAAATTTCAATGCGGCCGGGTCTCCTCCCTTTACCGTGAATGCAATCATTCCTGTTCCTTTTGGTATGATGCGTTTTGCAATTCCATGGTCTTGGTGTGATGTAAGACTTGGGTGGTGTACCACATCGATTAGATTGTGCGCTTCTAATCTCTTTGCGATCTCTTCAGCGTTTGAACAATGGATGGGCATTCTTGCTGCTAAGGTGCGAATACCTCTCTCCAACAAGTAACAATTATGCGGATCTGGCGACCCGCCAAAGTGGACCTTTTTGATGAACATTGCAGCAATTAGATCTGCTCTTCCAACTACGGCCCCGCCCACTATGTCGGAATGTCCTCCAAGATATTTGGTAGTTGAATGGATGACTAAGTCAGCACCCATTGTAATTGGTTGGCAGCCCCATGGGGATGCGAATGTATTATCGATGACTAATAGTAAATCGTGTTT
>QQSA01000124.1:1118-7333 GCA_003602535.1 Candidatus Poseidoniales archaeon | reverse complement strand
TCGGAGCTTGCCACGATATGATCGCCCTGTGATAATAGACCCATTAGGGTTGTAGAAATAGCTGCCATTCCACTAGCGAATAATTCTCCGTCCTCTGCGCCTTCTAATGCACATATTTTCTGAACTACTGCTTCGGAATTTACACTTGAAAGGCGAGCATAAAGTAAGGTGTGTTGTGCACCTGCAGCCCATCCCGCATATCTCTCGTCTGTCAAATGATAGGTAGAGGATTGGAAAATTGGAGTATTTACTGCTCCTTCGATGTGCTGAGTTCCTGCATGAACTGCGTTTGTTGAAAATTTCCTTTTGTCGGACATGTTGTTCTCCAAATCCCTGTTAGTGCCGGATGCACATCAACAATTCGCATCAAAATAGAGATGGTTGTCGGAAAATACCCTTGTTTCCGGTGGAATTGCCGACAATATGACGGAATCTTTGATTATGTGGTGTCGATTCGTTGGAGCATGAAGTTAGATTCTAACGATCTAAAATTGATTGAACTCCTAAAACTAGATTCTCGGGCTTCAGTCACATCCCTAGCTGAATCAATGGGTATAGCGAGGGTGACCACGCATGATAGAATGGTTAGATTACAACGAGAAGGGATAATCAGGAGATATACCGTAGATATTGATGCTAAGGCATGGGGGTACGAATTACGCGCTTTCATATTCGCCAGATGTGATAGAGGAGATGTAGATCGAAGACAGGTTGCTCAGAAAATTTGCAAGCTGTCTTACGTAGTTAGATGCAATGTTGTGGCTGGTGATTGGGATTTGCTTATCGAAGTGGTAAGTCCATCAATGGACTCTCTGGGTGATGCCATCCTAGATGGTTTATCCAAAGTCGGAGGAATTGCGAGTACGCAAACTATGGTTTCGTTTTACGATTATTCGGGTCCTGCTTCTTCACTGAGATAGGTTTCTTCGCCCGATTCGTCTAATTCTACGATTATGTTGCCCAATAGTAGTAACAAGCCCATTGCAAGCCATTTTGTCAAGTCTACCATCCCTTCTGACCACCCATAGAGTGTTGCCCAGACCGGTTCGAAAGAATATATGATCGCTGCGTGTGTAGGGTTCAGATATTTCTGGAAAGCATTTAGCATTAAGATACAAGCTAAAGAGCCGAATATTCCCAAAAACAGCAGAGGTAATACAACCCCTTCTTGCCATGCAACTTCGATTACCATCAAATCTCCTGATGCGATTAAAGCGATAATTACAGCCCCGATTACCAATACTGCAAATGATGTCGAAGTTACTGCCAAAGGATTCAATTTCTTTGTCACACTGTCTGTGAAAATGATGTGTAGTGCAAAGAAAAATGCGCATGCAACCGTTAAAATTTCACCAGTTCCCCAAACAATATGTGGGGGGCCATCGATAAACCCAGCCCCAATAGTTGCAAGCACAACTCCGCTAATCATCATCCTAGTTGGCTTTCTATCGCTTATTTTTACAGATAGTATTGCCGTAAATACAACATATAGGGAAGTTAAGAATGCTGACACTGAAGGACTTACTGAATCAATTCCTATCATTTGAAGAGTAAAACCCGCCAACATTAAACTTCCAAGGATTAATCCGCCTTTCCAATCTTCTTTTGAGGCGAGGGCTGATCTTGCTTTCGATGAGAAGGGCAGTAGTGCAAGGAATGCGATCAAAAAGCGCGATGCTACAATCACTCCAACGACACCGGCTGTGGAATATTGGTCTAATTCATCATCCAATGAATTCATTGCTTGTTTCATCCAAACAAATGTCCCTCCCCACAATAAGGTGACCAAAAACAGGCCAACTACTGCTTGTCTTCTAGTGGCCATACATGATGCCTAATTCACTACTTTTTGATGATGGCGGTGAATTCGGTTTAGTTTGTTACATCGCAATACTGCGATTTTGTTGTGACTTCAGCGCCAACACTCTTGAGCCTAGTGTGTTGTGTCAGGGATATGGCGAAAGGTCGCTTTTGGGATATGCCCATTGATACAGGCCCTATTCCGCCTTCGGAATCTGATTTCGATTGTATAGTAGTCGGAGGAGGTCCTGGCGGAGCTGCGGCTGCATCTTACCTAGCAATGGGTGGTAAACGTGTTCTTCTAATCGAAAAGGGAGTTTGGCCTAGAGACAAAGTCTGTGGCGATGCTGTTGGTGGTAAATCATTAGGTCATGTCAAAGCTTTAGGAATCAAGGCTAAATTAGAGTCCACGCCTCATTTTAGAGTTACTGGAATCGTTTTCTCATCACCAAATGGAAAAGAGGTTATGGTTCCTTTACCAGAAGAAGATGTTGAAAGGATGGAGGCAGGATATTCTCTTCCCCGGCAGCAATTTGATTGGTTGGTATTCGAAAGAGCATCAGAATTGGTTCTCAAGAATAATGGCGCCGTTATACAAGGAGCAACTGTTACCAAAGTATTGGATTCGGATAATAAAATTACAGGAGTGGAAATCGGTATCGGCGGCAAGCGTGGAGAGAAGAGAGTCTACTCCGCTCCGTGGACGATTGGCGCAGGCGGATATCAATGTCCTGTTGCTAGAAAGATTGTCAAGGAAATGGCAAATGAAGAGCTGGTAGACAAGATGCATTATTGCGGCGGATACCGCGAATACTGGGATGGTGTGAAGGGTTGTGAAGGAGATTCGGGCAGCATAGAGATTCATTTCGTCGATAGTATAATTCCTGGTTATTTCTGGCTATTCCCCTTAGGTGGTGGAAGAGTAAATGTTGGTATTGGAATGGTTATTGGTTTAATGGATAAGCAAAAGAAAAAATTGAAGCCCATGCAGGCCGATGTTATTGCAAATCATCCTTCATTCAAAGATCGCTTTGCTGATGCAAAAATGGTTGAAGGGACTGGAAAGGGGTGGCAATTACCGTTTGGAAGCCCGAGGAAGAAGGAGAAGAATCAGCCTCGAAGGGCTTTTGCTCCTGGCGCACTTTTGATTGGAGATGCTGCAAGTTTAGTGGATCCATTTTCGGGAGAGGGGGTTGGAAACGCCCTAGTTAGTGGAGAGATGGCTGCCAGACATGTTATTGAAAACAAAGGAGGTCTTGCTTATCAGGAGGATTTGTGGGCAGCACTAGGTCCAGAATTAACCAATTCATACAAAATGCAAAAATTAAGTAGGCGTAAATGGTTACTGAATTGGTTCGTCGGCAAAGCTAGTAGGAAGCCGGTCATCCAAGAAATGATGACCGAGATGATTGCTAGTAAAGAAGCACAAGAAAACCTCCATTCGAAATGGTTCTTGATGAAGACATTGTTATTCTGAGGTGAAATTATGGATGCAAAATTACCTGGTGTTAAAGCTGTTTTTCTAGATTTAGATGGTACGATTTATTTGGGTGGAAATCTAATTCCTGGTGCTCTAGATTTTCTCGACAGATGTAATGAGCAGGGCGTGAAGAGATTTTTCTTATCTAACAATTCATCACGTTCTGTGGAGCAGTATGTGGCTAAATTAAACAAAATGGGAATTCCTTGTAATGCCGAAGATGTGTTGCTTTCAACTCATGATTTGTTATCCTGGCTGGCTAAGGAAGGCGTCACACGCACTTGGGCAATAGCAACCTCTGGCATGTGTAGTATGATGGAAGACGTAGGGATCAGCACTAGAGATGAAAACCCTGAATATGTCGTATTAGGATATGATACAGAAATTGATTATGATAAGATTTCAACAGCTTCAATTCACATGCATAAAGGGGTCCCTCTGGTCGCAAGCCACCCCGACATGGTGTGTCCATCTCCAGACGGTGGGCTTCCAGATGTTGGAGCTTATCTTGCAATGTTGAAGGTGACTACTGGAAAAGACCCTGTGCACATAACAGGTAAACCAAACCCTGGTATGATAATGCACAAAATCGAAGAATTGGGGTTGTCTCCTTCAGAGTGTGCCATGGTTGGAGACAGATTGTATACCGACATGGAAATGGCAATACAAGCAGAATGTGTTTCCGTACTAGTGTTATCAGGTGAGGCGACGCAGGAAGATTTGTTTGAGTCTGGAAAAAATGTTTCTGTAGTTGTTGAATCTGTTAACGATTTACTGAGGTGATTATTTGGGCCGGTTTGAGGAATTTTTCTCTAGAAGAAAACGATTTGAACCCGAGGGGCATGTTGTATCTGGTAGACTTGCAGAGTTTCGTTTAATGAAATTGACTAGGGCCGTCGCCGGTCCTGCTTTAGTGCTAGAGGGAATCAGAATCCCGGACCCCGAAGAAGGCGGGAGAAGGGAAATTGACATGGTTATTGCTACTGGAAAAGAAATTCTATTTGTTGAGCAGAAGCATTGGTCTGGATCATTTACAATAACAAGTGAAGGGCGTTTTTTCCAGCAAAGGAAAAATGGCGGTACTTTGATGCACAAAGATATCGTTGCTTGGACTGCGAGAAAGGGGGATATTTTGTGCAACCTTCATCAAAATCGAACGGGTAAATCGGCCCCTCCTAGCAGGACAGTGTTGGTATTTTCAAACAAAAATCTCGAATGGGAACCATTGCCTGCAGAAGTTCCAGCTGAAGCATATGATGAGCTTGGGTTCATCGATATGGTTGAAAGAATGGAAAAGTCGCCGCCCTCTGATGAATTAAGACAGACTTTGATGGGATTTGGAACTTGGGATACGATTCACCTAAATGGCGGGAAAACTGTTCATGGCGATATTCTAGCTTACCCCTTTCCAAAGGTAGATTGTGTTATGAAAAATACTGGTTTTATTGGCATTATTACTGGCCCGAAAACGTATCTCTCAACTGGGCAGGTTGTTGCTGATCAAATTGGCCCTCTGATATCTGTAGTTGGAGAAGATGGGTCTCGAACAATTCCCTTTGCGCATATTTCGAAAATTGAATTTAGCAACCCGCGAATGGAGTGGGGTTGATGCTCGAAGTCATCGGCTTTATGGCCGGATTTTTAGGAATTATTGCTTGGGTTCCTCAAGTAAAAACGGTATGGATAGAAAAGAAGCACGAGGGGGTCTCTTTACCCACCTTTGCAGTAGTTGCTCTAGCCCTAATGTTGTGGATGACATACGGCATTATCGATGGTTCCCCTTCGATAATTTTCAGTAACGTTGCAGCCTTATTGATGATTTTGGCTGTGCTAATCGGAGTAGTAAAACTCCGTTCGCAGAATTAATCACTTGTACGCTGCCTTAGTAGTGGAGATAATTACTGCTCCAATCTTGTAAGGGTCTCCATTAGATGCTGGGCGTCGATCTTCCAATCTTCCTTTCCATCCGTCTTCGACAGTTCCAATAGGAATACGTATTGAAGCCCCTCTATCAGATACTCCGTATGAAAATTGGTCGATTGATTGTGTTTCGTGAAGACCGGTTAGACGCAGTTCGTTGTGTGCTCCATAAACGGCCATGTGTTTATCGACATTCTTTCCAAATTCTTCACAGATCATTGAAAATAATTCTTCTCCGCCTTGATCTCGCATTTTTCCATCGCTGAAGTTGGCGTGCATACCTGAACCATTCCAATCTCCCTTGACCGGTTTAGGATGATATTCGATGTAATATCCGTAATCTTCAGTAAGGCGATCCAATAGATACCTTGCAACCCATAATTCGTCTCCTGCTTTCTTAGCGCCTTTAGCGAATATTTGGAATTCCCATTGCCCACAAGCTACTTCTTGGTTAATTCCTTCAAAGTTGATTCCCGCATCTAAGCATAGATCTGCGTGTTCTTCGACAAAGGTTCTGCCGTGTGTATTTTTACCACCAACTGAACAGTAGTACAGTCCTTGAGGTCCAGGATATCCCCCTACTGGGAATCCCAAAGGTAACTGTGTTTCAACATCCATGATGAAATATTCTTGCTCAAACCCAAACCAGAAATCTTCGTCGTCATCATCGATAGTTGAGCGCCCATTACTTGGGTGTGGTGTGCCATCTGGATTCATTACTTCACACATTACAAGATAGCCATTTACTCTCTGAGGGTCTGGGTAAATTGCAACTGGTTTGAGTAAACAATCAGAATCTCCCCCTTCTGCTTGTAGTGTAGACGACCCGTCGAAACACCACATTGGACAGTCTTCTAGATCCCCGGTGAAATTGTCTCTAACTAATGTCTTGCTTCTCATGTTTTGTGTAGGAGCATATCCGTCTAGCCAGATGTACTCTAGTTTTGCTTTATCCATCATCATGGGTATCAGCCCGTGGTTGGCTAGACAGTATATTATCAAATCGCCCATTTTT
>QQSA01000124.1:0-1035 GCA_003602535.1 Candidatus Poseidoniales archaeon | reverse complement strand
TGTTTGTGCAAATGCAAATGTAAATAGTGGTTGTTTGGACATTTGTCCAATTGTTAATTTTCAGTTGTTTGCAGCTTCAGAACTCTGCGGGGTGACCAAAATATTGCTTCCATCTCTATCAATATGTGGGAAGGAGAATGTTCCGCCATTTACAGAAACTGGGCAGGTATTGCCACATGCTGGAGCAAGATAGTCCTCTCCGGTTTCAGTTAGGACGAGTTTTATGCCGTGCCCTGCTGGGAGAATGACATCAATACCTTGGAATTCCATTAACATGACTAAGTTCTGTCCGGGGAATACTGTTTGAGAATCATACCCTCCAGCATGGTAACGTATGTCCATTGTAGCATGGCCCAATCTTAAGCCCGTTTCTGCATCTTGTAACTCAGCAAAAATTTGCCCTCCATCCATTGATGCTGAAACGTCGAGGTGGAGTGTTGGTAGCCCTGCAATATGCATGTCTTCAGAAAAACCATCACATGTGAAAACTACGGTTTGTAATCCGCCGCCTATTACAGAAGTCCCTCCTACGTTAGAGCCTTGTTGGTCGCATGTGGAAAGATCTACAGATTCCCATGTTGCATCTTGTGGCGGCCATAATTCTTCAATTCGCCATTGGCCATCATTTCTCTGTATCTGGGCATGATTGTCTGGCTTGGGGCCAATTCCTTTCAGATAATATTCGAACCATTCAAACAAATCTTGGCCCCAGTCCCACCTAGTCATGTTGTGAATTGCTTCCCCGCCATATCCTGAATCTTGCGCGTTGTGTTTTGTCCATTGATCTGGATAATTGTGTTCCCATTGGCCCAGCATCCCTCTAACATCATATCCTGCTTCTGCATAATCTAGATACCAATTGGTTCCAGGGGGGCCACCAAACACTTGGTGTGGATCTACGTTCCAATCCTGCATTCCTTGAACCCAGTAGATGCTGCCTGTGTATGTACCGAGGGCTTTGTCTATGTGGCTTCTTTCATCATAGTAATTATCCATGTATGGATCTAATTCGCCAAGCCCATATCGTGTTGGTCC
>QQSA01000123.1 GCA_003602535.1 Candidatus Poseidoniales archaeon | reverse complement strand
GATAATTACAATGAACGTGTCCGAGAGCCAAATGGCTTCGCATTACCAAATCCTCCAAGAGATTCTCGTTCCTTTAGAACCCATGATGGTAAGGCCCACTTTATTCCGCATGATCTTCCTGATGTAAATATCCCTGAGGATAATTATGTTATGATGACAATAAGGTCACATGATCAATATAATACAACGATATACGACCTTCATGATCGCTATCGCGGCATACATGGAAACCGTAGAATTGTACTAATGAATGCTTCAGATATGATTGATAGAGGATGGAAAAATAGACACCTAGTTGACATAATCTCACATTACAATGGTCAAGATCGACGTAGTAATAGTTGGCAATTAGTCGCGTACGACATTCCTCGAGGAAATATAGCCACATATTTCCCTGAAGCAAATGTATTGATCCCACTAGATTCGACTGCAGTTAAATCTAACACTCCTACATCTAAATGGATAATTTGCAGTCTTATTAATGCAGAAAGGAATCACTCTGAGGAGGAGTGATTTTGAAAGAAATAGGTTACATAGAATTACTGAAAACCAATGGAAGGTTCAGAATCTTTTGGGCTGCAGCAGTAATTTCAATGATAGGTGAATGGTTCAACACCATTGCACTATTCACTCTTATTCTAAAATATTCAGGCTCAGAAGCTTTGCTAGGACTACTGTTTACAATTAGGATGTTGGGTTTTGCAATCCTTCAACCAATTACGGGTCTTCTGGCAGATAGATGGTCTAGAAAATGGATAATGGTTGTTTCCAATTTAGTACAAGTAGTGCTTGCATTATGTTTCTTGATGGTTAATGGCCCTGAAGACATTTGGTGGCTCATAGGTCTATCAGGCGTAATGATGGTTCTTCACGGCGCATATATGACTGCTGAAAGGGCTGCACTTCCTAACATAGTTAGCGAGGAAGAATTAGCAACTGCAAATGCATTAGATGCTGCGACCTGGTCAACTGCGTTGGCGATTGGCGCTTTCTTAGGCGGAATCGTCGTATCGCAGTATGGAGTCAATACTGCATTTATCATTGACGCAATTACTTTCCTAGTTGGCGCATTGATACTGTTGCCATTAAAATTGCCACAGAATGTTAGTGAAGATATGAAAGGCCCAATTTTCAAAACCGCAATTCGCAATATTAAGGCTGGATTCACTCGATTATTTGACGAGCCCCGATTGAAGCGCATTGTTTTTGCAAAGACTACTTGGAATCTGGCAGGTGGAGGTTTGGCTGCAGTATTCCTCGTCATTGCAGGATCACGTATGTCTCCCGGAGAGATGGCTGCTGGAATTGGATTATTTTTCATGGCCAGAGGCATTGGTACAGGAATTGGGCCAATAGTTGCTAGAAAGTTTTTGACTAACAAAAGCAGATGGCCTTCGTTGATTGGTATTTTGGTTTCAGTTTCAGGATTCTTCTATCTAATAATAGGGCTGACAATATTTGATAATCTATACCTAACTATTACTTTGATTATTTTAGCACATGCAGCTAGTGGAGCGAATTGGGTGCTATCTACTATTTTGACACAGCAATGGGTAGAAGATGAAGTGCGAGGTAGAGTATTCAGTATTGACATGTTACTAATGTCTGTATCTTTCAGCATAAGTACATATTTCGCAGGGTGGTTGTTAGATAATTCGATTTTGTCCCTAAAGACCGGCATGGTCTATTTCGCATGCGCCATGATGATTTTTGGAATAATTTTCACACTTTGGCGCCCCGATGTTAAGCATAATAATTCGCTGAATAATTCAATAATTTCTTAGCCACATTACAATACTCAATAAGGAGTGATTACTCCGGGCAAGTATGGCAACCGACGTAGACGCAATGCGCGCACATGTCGGAGAAGGTATTCCTAATGAATTGCCAAATCATCCTGGGATTTCTAACGATGTTGACCATGCGCCTGCACGTAGAAAAATTCTCTCTGTTTCAGAAAAGAAATTAGCCATTCGGAATGCACTCAGATACTTTCCAAGTGAATTGCATGAGGCGTTATCATCAGAATTTGCTGATGAGTTGGAAACATACGGTCGCATTTGGATGATGAGATACAGGCCGACTGAATATGAAATCCGTTCATATCCAATAGATTCCTATCCTACTAAATCTAAACAAGCAGCTTCTATTATGTTGATGATACATAATAATCTTGACAATTCAGTGGCGCAATTTCCTCATCAACTGATAACCTATGGAGGGAATGGTTCTGTTTTTCAGAATTGGGCTCAATATCGACTTGTAATGAAATATCTTTGCGATATGAAAGATGATCAAACACTTGTGATGTATTCAGGCCACCCTCTTGGCCTATTCCCTTCATCTAAGGATTCACCTCGGGTTGTCATCACCAATGGGATGGTTATTCCTAATTATTCATCTCAAGATGATTATGATAGAATGAATGCTTTGGGGGTTAGCCAATATGGTCAAATGACCGCAGGATCATACATGTATATTGGACCACAGGGCATCGTCCATGGTACAATGATTACTGTTTTGAATGCTGCAAGAATGTTCTGTGGTGCAAAAGATTCGTTGTCAGGCATCTCTTTTGTGACTTCTGGATTGGGCGGGATGAGTGGAGCGCAAGCAAAAGCTGCGGTTATTGCAGGCGCATCATGTATTGTTAGCGAGATAAATCCTCATGCTGCCCATAAAAGGCATGAACAGGGTTGGTTATCTGTTATTGCTGATTCAACAGATGATGCAATAGACCGAATGATCGATGCGAAAGAGAAAGGTGTCGCGATTTCTATAGGACATATTGGCAATATTGTTGATTTACTGGAGCGTTTAGTTACCAGAGGTGTCAAAATTGATTTGCTATCTGATCAAACCAGCCTTCACAATCCCTGGCAAGGAGGATATTATCCTGTGACCTTATCATTTGAAGATGCGAAAAACATGATGTCCTCAAATCCTTCGCAATTTAAACTAGAAGTTAAAGAAACATTGCGGAGGCATGTCGATGCAGTGAACAAACTAGTAGACAGCGGTGCATACTTCTGGGATTATGGTAATGCTTTCTTGCTCGAAGCATCTCGTGCTGGAGCCGATGTGATGTCCGATGCTGGTGATAGTTTCAGATATCCAAGTTATGTTGAGGATATAATGGGCCCGATGTGTTTCGATTATGGATTCGGGCCATTCAGATGGGTCTGTACTTCATGTGATCCTGAAGATTTAGCAGTTACAGATCGAATTGCTGCTAGAGTACTAACTGAAATGGCTAAAAAATCGCCACCGGAAGTTAAGCAACAAATGCTTGACAATGTGAGATGGATTGAACAAGCCGATGAAAATTCTATGGTTGTAGGTAGCCAAGCTAGGATATTGTATGCAGATGCTGAAGGACGAAAACAAATTGCGAAGGCGTTCAATGATGCAATAAAAACAGGTGAAATTACATCCCCTATAGTGTTGGGAAGAGACCATCATGATGTTTCAGGTACAGATTCACCATATCGCGAAACTGCTAACATAAGGGATGGTTCCATGTTTACTGCCGATATGGCTGTTCAAAATTTCATTGGGGATTCTTTCAGAGGAGCCACCTGGGTCAGCCTTCACAATGGAGGAGGAGTCGGATGGGGCGAAGTAATTAATGGCGGATTTGGATTACTAATTGATGGAACTCCAGATAGTGAGCGCAAACTACTTTCGATGCTTGATTGGGACGTCCATAATGGTGTATCTAGAAGAGCATGGGCTAGAAATGAAGGAGCAATTTTTGCAATAAAAAGGGCCATGGATTTTAATCCAAGCCTCAGGGTAACATTACCACACCTGGTGACAGACAAACTCATTGACTCTCTGTTTAACGGTGATGAATAATGGTAGTGATTAACTTAGATGGCAACACCCTAACTCCAACTGAAATCGTTTTGGTTTCCAGAGGTGCGGAAGTACAAGTTGCAACTGATGCATGGCCAAAAGTAGAAGCTGCACGTAATGTTGTAGAGGGAATATTAAAACGCGGTGAAACTGTTTACGGAATAAATACGGGTTTTGGAGCACTTGTTAGTGAACGGATTTCTTCTGAAGATTTAGCAGCATTACAAGTAAATCTAATCCGTTCACATGCATGCGGAATTGGAGAATATATGTCTATCGAGGACACTAGGGCAATGATGTGTGTTAGAGCCAACTCGCTGGTCAAAGGGTTTTCTGGAATACAAAGGGTTGTGATTGAACAAATAGTTTCTTACCTCAATAACAACATAATCCCTGTAGTTCCAAGGATTGGATCACTGGGTGCATCAGGAGATTTAGCACCCTTATCACACATGGCTCTAACACTTATCGGTGAAGGTGAAGTTTGGGCCGATGATGGCCCAACAGATACATCAATCGTCCTTAGAGAGAAGGGATTAATTGCAGTGGATTTGTCAGCCAAAGACGGACTATCATTGATTAATGGGACTAGTCAAATGTGTGCATTGCTAGTTAATTCAGAAGATCAATTATCAAATTTATTGCCATTAGCCGATTTGATTTCATGTGTATCAATTGAAGCTAAGAAGTGTTCCATAAAGCCAATGGATGCTAGAGTCCATCGTGCAAGACCCCACCATGGCCAATCACTAGTTGCAGAAAGAATTTCAGCAATCATGAATGGTTCCAAAATATTGCAATCGCACAAAAATTGCGACAAGATACAAGATGCGTATTCATTCAGATGCATCCCTCAAGTACATGGGGCAGTATTGGAACGATTTCGTAATCTATCATCTACTGTTTTGACAGAAGTAAATAGTGCCACAGACAATCCACTGATTTTCCCTAACCCTTCAAACCCAGGTCCTGACGAAGTGATTAGTCAGGGTAATTTCCACGGCGAGGTATTAGCACTAGCTGCAGACGGAATGTCTCACGCCATCTTTGAATTGGCCCATATCAGTGAGAGAAGAATTGACCAGATGGTTGACCCAACAAGAAGTGGTTTGCCAGCCTTCCTGGCAGTCAATTCAGGATTGGAATCAGGTATGATGATTGTTCACTATGTGGCTGCTGCCGCTCTGGCTGAAATGCACGGACGAGCAATGCCTAAATCGGCATTTTCAACACCCACATCAGGAGGTCAAGAAGATCATGTTTCAATGGGAGCAACTGCGAGTTGGAATTTGTTGCAATCATGCAAACATCTGTCTCAAGTTTTAGCATGTGAATTAATTATCGCATGTGAAGGTTTGGAATATCGAACCGATGAACCGGCTGCACATGTCAATTCTATTTACAAATTAGTTAGATCTATATGCCCAGCTTTAGATGGTGATCGGTCAACTTCAAAGGAGATAGAATTAGTTGCAGAGGAATTATCTAGCGGAAGATGGCTATCGAGAATTGAAGCAGAATGTGGAAGACTACCTAGATGAGTTCGTCAATACGTGCTTCTATTTCATCTAATCCTGTAAGTTGCCTAACTCTAAATCTCATTTTGATTACTTCAGAACGGTAACCCTTCTCCAACAACAAATCCAGTCGATGGTCCAATTCAACTGCTCTGCGTACTTTTCCTTCTACTGCCTGATAGATTTGGAATCCAACATCGTCCGACTCCTGAAATAGAGCTGGCTCAGCAGAAGAAACATCTATCCCCATTCTCCTCCATTGTAAAATCCTACGTCTAACAATCTCCTTGGTATAACCTTCCCGTGGTATTCTGACAAGAAATACAAGAGATCTATCTCCTCCTTCCTCATAGTCATCTTCATTAGTTTCTGGGTCAACAATTAACTCATTAGTTTCTTCTTCGAATACATCAAATTCGATCTTTTTAGGGATTTCCCAGAAGGGTGCTTCCCGCTCCCATTGCGATTTCTGAACTGGGTCTAGAACATCCGCGGAAACAACTAGTAAAAGTGACCATGGTTTCCTATGCAAAGCGTCTTTCAATTTCATAACCATATTCAGGACATCTTGAAATCCATGTGTGGATATAAGCCATTCAATTCCCTCGATTACTGCCAATCCCCTATGGTTTTCAAGTCGCGCAGAGACTAGATCATGTATCTGATCCAATGAAGGTTGTATAGAACCTGCAACATCCTGACTTGTGACCCAATATGTCTCAACCTTATCCAAATCAACATGTTCTAGTAATCGTCTTTGAGGTAACCTTGAAAGTAGTAAAACATGTCCTTCGTCACTCATTGAGGTAGAGTCGACAAATGCTAACATCTCATCTTGTGAAACCAAATTTAGTGTGTACGCTTTACCAGTTTCTAAATCGCCCATTCGCAAACCTCACATCATCCGACTATGTGCTCCGTAGCGCTTTAGGTCCATGAACCATTATATCGTTAGAGTTAGTCGGAAACACTGGTGGCCTCAATGAGCAGTGATGAAAATCAAGACATACCTATGGCGGAATGTGGCGCATGTAATGCTATCATTCCACTAGATAGCAAATCTTGTCCTAGTTGTGGGATTCGTATTTCAGGAGTATCTGATAAGGAATTAGGAGAATGTGGCGCTTGTGGACATTTGCAACCTGTCGATTCGACTTCATGTTCAAATTGTGGCGTATCATTTGTTGCTGAAGAACAGCCGGAAGTTAGCACATCAGATGAAGAAACAACTGTTTCAGAAGATCCTATTGCTGAACCACTACCGATTCAAGAACCAGTACCAGAAGAAATTCCGGAGGATATCGAAACTAATGATATCGAGGTTCAAGAAGATGAAACATCTGTAGATGAGGAGATTGATTCTATTGATGATTCTTTTACCGACGATGAAGATATAGAAATGGGTACTGATGATGATTCATCCGAAGATGAATCTACACAGGAAATCATTGAAGAGGAAGTTTCTGAAGAAGAAACGGAAGAAGAAAACTCGGAGGAACCTCTTGAAGAATCTGAGGACAGCGCTGAAGATGAATCAGAAGATGATGAATCAGTTGTAGAGGAAGATTCTGAAGATGAGGTCGATGAAGAACCCGTGGAAGAAGTGGACAATACAGCTGTCATAATGGCATTCGAAAATTTAGCACTGGCCATTGCCGGAACTGGAATGACTGCAGTAGAAGTATTCGCTGAAATTGACACTAGTGATGACAATAAGATTGATGCTCCTGAACTGCAAAAGGGTATTGAAAAAATCGGCGGAGAGAAATTGAAACCGAAAGAAGTTACTGCGATTCTAAATTACTTGGATGCTAATGAGAATAATCGTATAGATCCAATGGAATTAGTAACTGCACTTGAAGACCTGAAAATCGGTATCAAACCTGGTAAGATGCCTAAGGAAATGAGAACTAAGGAATTCCCATCAAACGCACAGAAATTCCTGATGGGCAAGAAGGCAAATGACATTCTTTATCCGGTAATGTATTTCTTCATGGTCACAATTATTGGTGTATTTATCGTCAATGGAATGGGAATAATAGTCGATGGTTCCGGAGGAAACATAGTTTACGATGGAAATGGAGACAATTGGAATCATTGTGGAACCGAGATAGGTGACAGATTGGGTGATGAATGTTCAGGTTTCGTAAATAATAAGGAAACTTATCCTTGTGATAAAACGATAGATTCCGGAGAATGTAGAAATTCATTAACTCCATTTTCAGGAGACGGGGATGATGGCCTACTAAATTCCATGCCAGCCGGATTTTATCTAGATGGCATTATCATCATAGTTCTTGCAACAATAGGCTTGGGGCTAACTGCTTACTTGCATTTAGTATATGCACCAAAATTACGAGACATGGCAAAAAATGGTGGTAAGTCAGAAGAAGATGATTCTGATGAAGAAGATAACGAGGATTCTGACGAAGAAGACGAAGATTCTGAGGAAGGGGATTCCGATGAAGAAGATGAAGAGGAAGACGATGATTCCGATGAAGAAGATGAAGAGGACGTAGGAAGTTGGGTAGGATTAGAGATTGACGGAGAAGAGATATTCGGAGAAATCATCGAATTTGACGATGACGAAGGCACTGTTACAATTGAAACTGAAGATGGTGATGAAGTAACAGGTGACCAAGAAGACATGTTCCTAGAAGATGACGAGTGATTCTATGTCAGATAGACTAGATATTCTAGTTGGTAAAGAATCGTGCCCCGTATGCGGAACCATCTCTCAAAAAGGAACAGCAAGATGTCCCGAGTGCGGAACATTCCACTCAGGCTTACATCTTGAAGATCGTGAGCCACCAACTCCAGAAGAGCGTATCAAAGCGCGTACAATAGACCCTACAGACTACTCAATAAATCCAGGAGCAGCTATCGCTGATGAGGATTTTGAAGGCGATGAAAACAATGTCAAAAACTGGGCGGGCGGATCTACAGATTTTTCATTTATCGACGATAAACCTGTATCAATCATTGATTTAGAAGTTCCAGAATCCGAAGAAATAGAAAGTGACTGAAAATACAATAAATGCTTTCTGATTAACAATTACAAATAATTCATTATTTCAAAGGAGCAAGGTGGGCTCGGCCAGAATTGAACTGGCGATCTTTGCCATGTCAAGGCAACGTCATAACCCCTAGACCACGAGCCCTTGCATCTTGGCCACTGTGATTCGGTATATAACGAATCGTGAAAGGTATCAAGAAACGATCTTCGATATTTTTCCTGTACAACCATCTTGAGAACAGAACCCAGCACAACGAGTACGACCATTACTCATCACAATCATCTTGCCATCCTTGATGGGGCCGTATGTTTTGCATTTCAAACAGAATCCGCTGACTTCAGCCATATGAACAAACACGCGTGTAGAACCATAGTAATGAATCCTATGATTGGAATAATCCAATTTTTCGAGATTTTGATGCAAAACCCCCCCATTCAAGGGGTAAAATTAGCAAAGTTTGGCATTTAGGAGTTGTATTCGTGGTACTGCGACTAAGTTAGGAGCTTTGCATCCGGGCAAGCGTCGCATAATGTACGTTAT
>QQSA01000122.1 GCA_003602535.1 Candidatus Poseidoniales archaeon | reverse complement strand
GATGAAGTGGGAGACCACTTAGGCACAGTTGGACATGAATTCGGCACCACTACCGGACGTAAACGCAGATGCGGATGGTTCGATGCAGTAGTTATGCGCCATGCCAATCGTATCAACGGATTTACAGAATTAGCATTAACAAAGTTAGATGTCTTAGGCGGACTTGATGAAATCAAAATCTGTGTAGGATACAAAGTTGGAGACACTGAAATTAATGAAATGCCTGCAAGCGCTATTGCTTTGGAAGAATGTGAACCAATCTATGTTACCATGCCTGGTTTCGCATCCTACTCTCTTGAAGAATGGTTGGGAATCGCACGTAAGTGCAATTCAGAAGAATCTGGATTTTCTGGACTTCCTGCAGCTGCTCAAAATTATATTTCAAAATTAGAGTCTTTACTGGGAGTGCCGATTTCATCCGTAGGACTGGGCCCGGACCGAGATGCTACTGTTGACCGCGTGTGAATCCTCAAAAGGGAGAAGCCTACCCGCAGGGATAAGGGGCGCTTAGCTCAGTTGGAAGAGTGCTTGGTTTGCAACCAAGATGTCGGGGGTTCAAATCCCCCAGCGTCCACCACCCCGCCATTATTTTCCAATTGCTGGCAATCAATTGATATGATAGGCCGATTGTATGCTGCTTGGTGAGAGTGTGGCTAGCGCAGGGTCAGTAGAAGAGCTCATCATCCTTTCATTCGGTTTATCTGCGCTGATGGGAATTACTTTTCTTTGGCTTTCTTTGAAAGATGAAAAAACATCTAACACTCTTAGAGTTGGATTAATGCAAATGGGATTACTATTCATGGTCAATTCATTGATCTTTGTAATCTATTACCTCAGAACCAGCCCTGAATTGTTTGGATTTTCAGATAAAGTTCAGATTTATTTGTTGGCGATTAGTAGTATGCTGAATTTGTTTACGATGATCCAAATTGGAATTTTGTTCACGATATTCCCATTACCGATTCTAGCAAAAAGGAAGAACACAATAAGATTAGGAGCGGCTTTGATATTATTGATGAGTGTTTCAGCACTATTAGCAAATATGAGATTTGGAGGAGCTACTGGAATTTATCTTGCGTACAACATAGGTGCTGTTGCAGGGATAGGAATTAGTGCATTTGTAACTGCAAGATGGTATCTCCTTTATCGATCTAATAAAGACCCGAAATATCGTAATGTCGCTATAGCATCTGCATTCCTACTCTTTGCATTTAATGGATCTTCGATAATGCTCTGGCCTTACACCATATTCTTCGACCAAAGGGACCTCTTCGCAGGTTCTTTCCTCGAAGGAGGAGCATTAGCTCAGGAAGTAGTTCATATGATGCTAGCATTCAATGGACCACTAGTAGCAATAATTCTCTTCGCAATAATCTTCAAAGAAGGAACAGTTGAACGTGAAAAAAGAGATTATACAATCTTAGGACTATCTGTAGCGTTCCTAATCTTTGGTTTAGCTAATTATTTAGTACAAATTCTGGTTCCTTCCGATGGAAACTTTGCAGACCTATGGAATTATTTCGTAGTCACAGGAACATTCGGATTAATTCGTCCTTTGATTCTGATCATTGTCGCTTTACGATTCAACATATTTGATTTAACAAATGAGAAAATAAGAAATCGAACAAGAGTTATTGCATTGCTAATTATTACGGTTTGGGCAGCAGCCTTCTTTGAAATTATTCAAGCATTTATTCCAATGCCACAATTACTTTCAGCTGCTTTAATTGGAGCATTCCTTGCCTTTGCGATTGGCTGGGAAGACAAGATTTTTGAGAATCTTGCAGATCGTGCAGATGAAAAAGTACTACCTGTAGACGACCAATATTTCGAAGATGACGACCCCTACAGATTGATGATGCTAACGATTGCTGTTACAGTGTTAGCCATTGGTCTTGGAATATTATCAGGGGGGAGTATTTGATGTTAAGTGATGACTTCAAAATGAAAACAAGGACTGAAGAAAAAGAGTTCGTAATTTTCGTAGTGTTATCGGTAATTCTTATCACAATGCATGTATTCTTTGTTATCTTTGGTCCAGCTTACGAAGAATTGAATGACTCCAAGAGTGAACCTACTGATTTTGTTGTAGAGAATGTTACGATTACAGATAATCAGAATATCGTTTTACAAAATGGAGGAAGCGATACAGTGGTAACAGAATTAACAAGTAATTGGACCGACGAAGGGTGGTATTTGACATCATTAGTTGTTACAGTATCATATTCTGAAACCGCTACAGGAGACGCCGATTGTGACACGGTTAGTGCTGATTTAGAAATCGAAGGAGATAGCGGAGATGAGCCAGTTTCATCTACTACGACTGGTAGTGTAACCGATTGTACAAATATTGTTCTAGAAATGATATGGCAGGACCTGGAGAGTGATTCTGACGTTGACTACTTGCAAACTCCATTTGATATTGAAACCGATATATCCCTGACAGTCGATAGTACAGTGCCACTCAATGATAATGATGAGCAGATCAATGTTTCAGTCGAAGTAATTATGTCGCGGGTTCAATAATCGATTGGAACACATTGATGATTCAAGATGCATCATCTTCTAATTCGTCATCTTCCAGAACAGCCGTCAGAATTTCTTCTTCATTTCGTGTAGCATATGCCGTGCCAACAACTACCAATAGAATCAGTAAAAGGATGAATGTCAAAGTGATTGGGTTATCAGTAAATAATTGAGCAATCGATGCAAAGAATCCATCAGAATTGTCATCAGCAACAGGAACCTTTGGCTCAATTAGAGAGATAATGCCTGCTTGATCATATGCGGGTTTAGTAAACGTTAGCATACCATCCATTGATTCATCATACATATCAGAAGGTGTTGTTGGATTCAAATCTGAGTAAAAACCCGGACGTTGTTCGAATTGAATATCAATCGGATTTGAAAGATCAAGTGTGAGCATCACATCTACTGTATATGGGACCCGAGATTCAAAGAACTCTATGTCTTCAAGGAATCCAAACAAAGTAATGGCTTGTCCTGAAATATCAAATTCTGCCCACTTCCCCCATGAAGAATCATCTACTTCAATATCATAATACCAAGAATCTGATTGTCTAACACCCATTCCTTGGGCATCATTACTTCCATCCTCTCCAAGGTCGATTGACAATTGTAGGGCACCAGCTTGCCCTGTATCACTATCGAATTCTGTAGCAGTGAATGTAGCCTCTAAACGAGAAGTCCCGTTTGGTATCCAAACGTAATGTGCATCTTCAGTATAGTAAACCGCTCCTGTTGCGCCATTGTTGAAGTGATTCCAATCACCCTTCCAGGAATGGCGAACTCTGTCGGTACTAACTGGAATTGTTGTATCCACCATCATGCTTTCATAGATATCGTAAGCATCCCAAACATCGTATTCAGGATGATCTACAATTCCATCATTATCCTGGTCTCTCATCAGTTGAAGAGTTCTGGCTAATGCGACCGCAGCATCGGTATCTGTCAAACCATGTCCAACTCTCCAATCGTGACACTTACCAGTGGCACTAACGTAACATTGTTCAGGAATGTCAGCACATGCATCTTCATCGTTTCCTGCTTCGCAAGAATTAGCCATTCCATCATATCTAGCAGTTAGTTCTAGAATTAATTCGACCTCGTGTACGCGACTAAAATCTGCATCATCCCAATCTTCAAACTGTCCATAGGCTGCAGTACCATCACCACCAACAAGGCTGGAACCAAAGTCATGGTCGTCCCTGTGGTAATCTGCCACTCCTAAAGATGGAGCCACATCCAACAATAATCCAGCCATTCCTCCAACGTGAGGTGTTGCCATTGAAGTTCCAGAGATTGACATGTAATACAAATCACCTTGAGTTCTGGTTGATGCATCAATCGCTGTAGCACGTGGTGCTGTCGCCCAAATGTCACGCCCAGGTGCTCCAACATCTGGCCATGTATGTTGTTGATTCATACAACCTCTGGATGAAAAAGAGGTTACTGCTGTGCCATCATGAGTCAATGCTGCAACAGAAATTGCGGAAGGGGTGTTTGCATAAACGTTAGTTCGTAAATCGCCAGAACATTCGCCACCAGAACCTCCAGAATTCGATGCTGCAAATATTACTGCAACACTATTATCGAAAGTTAGCATATCTGTAAGTTGCGCTATAACTCCATTCGGATCGTAATCCCCATCTGTACCCCAAGAGTTCGAAACTACTCTCACATGGTATGGGTTCTGTCCAGGAACCGAATGCGCATAGGTCCACTCAAGACCTTGTTCAGCAGCAAATATTGACGCCCCATCACCGGTACCTAAAGCAACTAATTGGCCTCCCTTTGCAACACCGGCTCTCCTACCACCTGATGCATCCCCATTACCTGCAATTGTGCCTCCAACGTGTGTTCCGTGACCCGAAGATGTGTCAGAGTTACGAGTTTCGGACCAAGAGATACCATTGAATTTAGCAGAATAAATCACCTTCTCCCCTGTCCATGGCTCTAGATAATCAAAATCTGGATGGCCTGCATCTACTCCAGTATCCAGATCTACTATTGCAGTCCCATCGCCATCCCATTCAGAAAAAGAAAGATCGACTTCGCGTTCTACTTCTCCAGATGGCGATATAATTACACGATCCCATACATCTGTAGCTCTGACTACATGAGTTGTTTCGTGCATCATAATTCCAGGTTCACTAGGGTCGCCACCCCACTCAGGAGGTAAGTAAAAGAAATCTAGAGGCTTGTCCAATTCTAGGTACTCAACTCTCTCCCAAGTCGATAATCGACGAATATCCGAGGCAGTACCCTCGATTAGACCACCATCTACCAATGGAGCATGCCCTAATATCTCGAAACCGATTTCTGTAAGATATGCTTCATCACTATCTTCAACTGGAGAATTCAATTGAAAAATGACTGGAAGAATTGTATTTCCATCTACCAGGTTGAGCTTTTCAACAAGATCATTATTCATTTTTGATTCATCACCGTAAGGGTTTACTGAATCGGCTAAAGGTGATGCGATTGCTCCAAACATAAGCAACTGAAGTACTATGGCAGTGAAAATCGAGGCACTTCGCACAGATGACATCAGATATTCGTCCGGATTTACTCATTTAATTGTGATGGATGGATGGTCAAACCGAATTGAATGAAAACCAATAGATGTTGTTGATTAATTAAATCTGATGAAAACAACAAAATGCTACCTTGTGAGGCAACAGTTCATGTCGAAATCAGAGTTAATCGAACATTTGATTTCAAATAACCAAAATTTTTCTTCTGAATTCTCAGGCCAAGGTGTTGCTGGCGTTGCTGCAAAGAAATTGCTAATATTGACATGCATGGACTCAAGAGTTATTCCTCACGAAATTTTCGGTTTGGAATTAGGTGATGTTAAGGTTGTTAGAAACGCTGGAGGACAATTAAATCCTGAAGTTGAAAATGACATAGTCTTAGCCAGCCATCTTCTAAATTGTCATACAATTATTATCATGCCACATACAAAGTGTGCCATGGCTAGTATGCCTCTTGCAGACGTTCAAAAGAATCTTGCCAACTTAACTAGCAAGGATTTCTCGAATTTCACACCAAGAATGATTGAAGATGCGGATTCTAAATTACGAGCAGATGTAGAATCACTGCAAAACAATACACTGATTAGAGATGGAGTCAATGTATTAGGGGCGATTTATGATGTCGATACTGGTTTAGTTAACTGGATTTCATAATCTAGATGACATCGATTTTGCAATTCTTGACGAATTCAATTCTTGGCTTCGTAATCTTATGATTCAGATTGGGCTAATTGAATTGATTGAATCACTAACATTCAAGTGGAATCAGAACTAGGCTACCTCATGGTAGAGATACCCGCAATTGGGAAGCGTGTCAGAATGATTGCTGAAGGCCCTGCCGGAAACACCTCACATGAAGGGGTAGTCTTACCAGGTGCTGCACAAGACCATATCACCGTCAAACTCGTCAATGGTTACAATGTGAGTTACCCAATCGACATGGTCAAATCGATCGATGAGATTAGTGAAGTCAAAAACAGTATTGCCAAGACTGAGGCTGTGAAACAAAATCAGGAACTACCTAGGGTTACAATCATTCACACAGGAGGTACAATCGCTTCAAAGGTTGATTATGCTACAGGAGCGGTAATCGCTAGATTTGAACCAGAGGAATTACTATCCAGCATTCCAGAACTGATGGAAATTGCAAATATTGACGCAGTTAAACTTGGAAATATGTGGTCGGATGACATTCGCCCACAGCATTGGAATAAAATGATTGAAGCATGCCAATCCGCATTTGATTCTGGCTCGACAGGAGTAGTAATAACTCACGGAACCGACACTCTCCACATAAGCGCAGCAGCACTTTCGTTTGCATTCGCTGGTGAAGGAGGTAGACCTGCTGGAAGAATTGTTTTCACTGGATCTCAGCGTTCTTCGGACAGGGCATCATCAGATGCCACAGAGAACTTGCTATCCGCGGTTTATTGGGCAGCAAATGGCCCAGAAGTCACAGGTGTTGGAGATACTGCAGTCACCGTAATGCATGCGGGTTCAGGCGATGGTATATGTGCGGTTAGCCCTGGAGTAGGAGTTCGCAAAATGCATTCCACTAGGAGGAATGCTTTCAAAATGGTAAATGGCGAACGTATTGGAGAGATTACCATAACTCGCGACGGATTATCACATACATCCTCCACAATTCCGCAGAACCGTGAAATTTCAACTCCTACGATGTACGACACTAATATTAGAATTGCACAATTTATTGCAGGACCTCATCTTCATTCTGATTTACTAGAAGCTGCTGAAAATGCCAACTACTCTGCAATACTGATTCATGGAACTGGACTTGGACACTTACCGATTGAAGACCCGAATGGAGATGCGCCAGAAAATCAAAAACTTGCAGATTATATCCAATCTGCGTCCATACCAGTGATCGTGGCAAATCAATGTATCAATGGACCAGTGGATTTGAATGTATATTCCAAGGGCCGTCATCAGCAAGAAATCGGAGTATTGGGGCATGGTTCAACGTCATCCCCTGAAGCATTGCTTGC
>QQSA01000121.1 GCA_003602535.1 Candidatus Poseidoniales archaeon | reverse complement strand
TCCAATGGAAGGATTGTATGCATGGACTGATTATTCAAATTACAGTTCTTCAGATGATATCAATCTCAAGTGGAATGCTACATCTCTAGATTTGAATACAAATTACATTGTAGAAGTAGATGTATATGGTTACAATATGACGACCAATACAACATCAATAGTTTGGTCTGATGACAGCGTTTTCAATCCTACTACTCATGGAAACAGCCTGGATTGGTTCCATGACGGATTCACAATTAATGCAGGCACCTTGTCAACTGGTTGTTACTATGCATCATTCAATCTCAGCGATGATGATGATGGTATGTTCTTTGCCAATACAGGCTTCGAATTTGGAGTTAACATGGATTGTTCTTCAACAGGCGGCAACACTACTTGGCCTATGGAATCAATACACGCATGGTCTGAATTCCCTTCTTCAGGAGTTATCTACCTACATTGGAATGCAACCGATTTAGTCTGGAATATGAGTATAAATTACAGTGTGACAGTAGATGTATATGGTTACAATATGACGACCAATACAACGTCAATAGTTTGGTCTGATGACCTTACATTCAGTCCTGCTGATGTCTTCTACAACAATACATTCGTAATTAATGCAGGCACCTTGTCAACTGGTTGTTATTATGCATCATTCAATCTCAGCGATGCTGATGATGGTATGTTCTTTGACAATGTCGGCTTCGAATTTGCATTAAACATGGATTGTAACTCAACAGGCGGCCCAATGGAATCAATACACGCATGGACAGCTTTGGATCACTACAACTCGGCAGATGAAATCCAACTTAACTGGACAGCTCAAGATCTTGTATGGAATGAGAGTATCAATTATATCGTAACTGTTGATTTGTTTGATGAAGATGGAACAATAGTTTGGTGGAACTCAACAATCTTTTCCCCTCTATCGGATATGGAATCCGGCTTCTTTACAATCCCTTCAGAAGAACTTGAGCAAGGTTGCTACCTTGCAGGCTTTGAACTTCATGATTGGGACGACGGAATGTTCTTCGATGATGATGGATTTGTATTCGCCGTAGAAACTGAGATTGAGAATTGTTCGTTTGTTGATGATTATAACAATGTCACAATGGAATGGATAGAAGCATATAGTGCTGAGAATGAATACGGTTTGAATGATACTGTAATTCTAAATTGGACTGCGTGGGAACTTGTGTGGAATGAGAGCATCAATTATGTTGTTCATTTGGATGTACATGAAGGTATAAACGGTACAATTGTTTGGTCGAACAGCACCATCTTCAGCCCGACAACAGATATGGAGCATCGCACTTTCATACTTCCTGCAACCACATTACCTGAAGGTTGCTACTATGCAAAGGTAGAACTTCTTGATTATGATGATGGTATGCAATTCGACTATGATTATTTTGAATTTGGCGTAGGCATCCCTGTTGATGATTGCGATATTAATGATGATAACAACACTGGAGGTAGTCCCACCGATTGCCCGTCAGACACACATTTAGACGTGTGGACAGATCATATCACATATGACCTTGCTGATGATCCTGAAATCGATCTTAATTTTGTCGTAAGTTGCCCTGAAAACGGGTCTCTTTACAGTTTGGAGTATATTATTTGGGATATTGATTCTGGTGCAACTCTACACATGGGAATGGAAAATTGGACTGGAAGTGGTGATTGGGAGGAATGGTTTGTAGAATCTCTCGAAGCATCAGATTTAGGAGTTGGAGATTATTTCTTCAATGCAACATTATACGAAACTGATTGTTGGAGTTGCCCTAATACCATTACCCACATAGATTCTGACGGACAAGAGTTCGAGGTTATAGACACAAGCGGTCCAGAATACGGAATATGGAATATGGATCAAGATGATTGTACTCCATCCGGTGATGACTTCTGGGCTAGAATTTTGGTAAATGCCGGTCCAAACGAGGAACATACAGTTAATTGGTCAATTAGTGATGAGAATGGAGTCGTCGTTGGCTCGTATACTCAAGATATTACCACCAGTGCCAATGGTTCAGCATATTATGATTGGATTTTGAATACCACAAACCTTGCAGATGGATTGTATTCAATTCAGCTACAAGATGCATCTACTGGCTTTAATTTGACTTGGTTCTACTTCCAAATTGGATGTACAGGTTGTGGATATGATTCATCACTTGCCGAAATGCAGTATGAGATATGGTCGGAAACATTTGGTACATTGTTTTCCACTTGGAATGAGAACGGAAATGGGTCATCGACTTCTTCTAATTCCGCAAATGATGATACTCCACAATTGATTGCTGGAACAACAATCGGATGGTGGGGACAAGTTTCCTGTTTAGAATTTGGAGAAGATTATCGTTTGAGTTATACAGTAACCGATACTAACAATTTGGTATTTATGACGGATGAAGATTACTTCACGCAAGCAAGCAATTCACATTGGTATTCTTTCAGTGAGTGGAATGTGTCGACAGCAATGTTACCTGCTGGTGAATATTGTATAACAATTACATTGCATAGTTCTCCTTATGGTGCCTCAGATTTGATTTTCACATTAACAGATTGTATCCAAATTGTGCCGTTGGAAGATTGGGATGGATGTGGATCTAATATCACATATCTAGAACATATGCAAGGCATTTCAGGTAATCCTGTTGTTCAACCAGGAGTGGTTTATGTGACGAACTCTTGGATCAGTGTTGATAATTTCGTTGATTGTTTGGTAATTGGTAATAACTACACTATGCATACTGAAGTAACCAGTGGCGGCAGTGTTTATGCTGAATCTACCGACAATTTCACAGTGAATCAATTCTCAGATATTACCCAATGGGATTGGCTTCAAGTCACTAGTTGGAATACAGATATCCCTGTTGGAAGTTATAGTGTAACAACTACAATACATTCAACCGATGCTACGTTTACCCAGCAAATCGCATTGGTTTCATCTATTACAACTCCTTTTGCAGTAGTAAATGCAACAGTTGATGATTGGTGGGATAACCAAGATAATGGAACTGGAAATGGCTCTGGGACTCCTAACGATCCAGTCTTGCCTGATGGAGACTGTGACGATTTGAATGGAACATTATCTGGATTAAATCTGACTAATTCATGGAATATGTCAGACTGTGAAAACGGTACTGGATTCTGGTTTAACTTATCAGTTAACGGAACTGGAGTCACATGGTACGACCCGATTTACGCTGTAGGATATGACTACGAAGTAATCAGTGGACCACAGTTCTCATCAGTTATCGTTCCTCCAGGATATGGTGATGACAAGTTCGACATCTACCTATGGGATGGAACAGAATTTGTATTGGCCGCATCTGATCTTGATGCTCTAACAGAATACTGGTTCACAGATGATGGAGTTTCGATGACACCTGGCAATTATGATGGTGTCTCTAAATTCTCTATTAGAGGATTAGAAATCAGTGCTAAACTTGATCCTGAAGACCCAGACGCTTTCGTTACAGGATTGTCCTTTGTACAGGATCCAAACGAAATCGGAGAGGTAATTCTAAGCATGAATCCAATCACAGTTTCCGATGAAGACGATGACGGAATTATCGATGAAGATGATAACTGTGTAAACGATGAGAACACCGACCAAGCAGATAGCGATGGAGACGGTGTTGGAGATGCATGTGAAGAGAATCTGAGCACTGGCGATCTTGATGATGAAGGAGATGATTCAGAGTCAGATAGCGGTTCATCGATGGCTTCTATTATTGCGATTTTAGCAGTTGGTCTAGTATTCATAGTACTCTTCATGAGAGGTGGAGATGACGATGATGAAAGTCCACCACAAGCAGGAAAGAAGTACTATCCTTTCGACCAGTAATCTTGATTGTAAGTGATAAAGAGAGCCTGCAGAGGCGCTTTTTATGTCTAGCGTAGCTGCTAGATAGTTTCAGGCCTGATGGAGAATAGATTATATCTAAAACCAATTTTCAAAGAATATGAACAAGAGTGCAGCGTTATTCATTTCGGTGATTTTGCTAACACAAATCGCGTCTTACTCATTCAATGAAATTCAGACCGATTTGGATCGAGAGGAGTTCACTGCAGACGAATCATGGGAAGTTTCAGGAAGAAATAATTCAACTGGAAACAACAGTAGTTCGAATAATGACTCTCATTGTTTAGAAGTGGGTAATTTCTCTATAAATTCAACATATTTTTTTGCAATAGATTTGATCAACACTTGTGATTTTGCTATAAATTATCCAGGTATTAATGCTAGCACAGATAATCCCGGCGTCTCAGGTTTTTACAACGGAACTAGCTGGTGGTACGTTATAGGAGAAAATGGAACTTACAATCTGAATGCACAATTAGAGTTTGATTCATCAGTACTTAATGGAACAATTATCACTCTCGACTTTGAGGCTTCTATACTCAACTGTGGAAAAAATGGAACTTGGCATGATTGTCCAGATTCCCAAAATTCGACTCGATCATATCAATTTACTTTTGGCAATAATACAAGTGGTAACGCTACATCGATGAGTGAAGCCTATCTTGATATCTTCTTCGAGCATAATCTGATACAGGTTAACCAAGATACTATCCAATTCTCATACATCCTGAACAATTCAGGAGAATGGTTGGGGATATTCAGTTACAAAGCCTACTACGATGATTATGAGATAGATGGTGTTAATGGATATCTAGATATCGAAAACCCGGGTATCTATACAGATTCTAAAGATTACAATATTTATGCCAATGAAGACACCACAATCACCTTCATTTGGACATTTACCGACTCTGAAGGTTCCCACTATGGTAATGATACATTGATACTCGTTATTGATAATGATAACACAGATGGAAATAATAGTAGTAACACTATTCCAACTTATTATTTTGATGAGTCTTATGGTCTTAGTTTCAATATGGTTAGTAGTATCATGAATGGAACCTATGTTCCAGCTACAATTCTTATTGACAACTATAACAACTACAGCTCAACTATCGATCATATGCTTGCAATAACATTCCATTCTAATGGCCATTCTGAACTAGAAATAACTCAATACGTTGCTCCTCCAGTTTCTCGTAACACCATTTCAGTCAGCCAATATGTATACATCACATTTGATACAACATATGTTGAGGTTTCAATGGATGTTCTTGCGTGTATAGACGAATACTGTGACCTGATGAAATCTCCTGAAGACCGATATTACCCGGCCGATAATCAATACTATCAGTCATATAATTCAACAGACATACCCATAGTTGTAGAATTGTCAGATGAAATATTTGATCTCGAAACAATGACGGAAGAAGAACAACAAAATGGGAAGGACATACCTCGCTTTACTTTCGAAATGGATGAGTTAGAGGGTGAGAATAATGAGATACATTACAGAATAGTTGTTACAAGTTGCCAGATGGATTTTGCGACACATCATATTTTTGTTGAAGTACACTGGTCTGATGACTCAGGCGCATATGGTTCCAATAAATGGAATCTTGCTGATCCAAACCGCGTGTATGGTTTCTATCCTGGAAACAGTGATTCTACGGTGACATTCCTTGATCAGATAGATTACAATGGAGGTTCAGTAGTTTCAACCTTCGGTGTTGGCGATATTATTTTCATTAAATCAGGGTTTGAAAATGGAACAACAAATGACATGATATCAATAACTTACGATATGTACCCCGCAGAAGATGACAACATTAGCTTAGGTGCTGTTCTAAGAACCTGGGATTTTGGTGGGTCGTCAATAATTGAAGGCGACGATAAGCAAGAAGACAATACTGATGAAAATGACACGGATGATGACTCCGAATCTAGTGGTCTGCCATCGATTGGAGTGTTTGGAAC
>QQSA01000120.1 GCA_003602535.1 Candidatus Poseidoniales archaeon | reverse complement strand
TCAAGTCTGGGAGCGGGGACCACTTTCGTTGGCATCAGATTGTATCGTGCTCCCCCGCATAATCGAGAGTTTGCTCGCTGCGCTCACAGCCCTCTCTCATGGGAGCTGGGACCACTTTCGTTGGGTAGTCAGACTTGGTTTCTGATTCAAGATCCACTAACCATGATGTATATCACAACATGAAATTATTAAAAAAAACTTGCAGCTGAACCTTTCTTCTTTACTCGTCATCGGAACAAGGCTCGCCAGAATCTAGATGTCCATCTTTACAAAGCCCATCATCTTCGAACGGGTAGACGGTAGAACCAGCAGCACACACAGGCACACCTTCAACTTCTTCGCACACAACATCGTCTATGAATAAACTTGTGTCATGAAGATTTGAGGGAACGGTGTCTCCTGTCTCATATGTATAATTATATTCAATAAATCCATCCTCATTAATCTCGGCATCTGTTAGAATAATCTCTGCATAATTCATTGAACCATTTTCAGATTTCCAAGTCAAAACTGCGTTTGGTGGATCTTCGGCAAATGTGGAGTTGTTATTACTCCATAACACAGTGAAATTTTCAATATCAAAATGACCTGATAGCCTATCTGGCCTATCGGTGAAAGCAATAATATCGTGTGAAGATTCGAGAGTTAGTGTTCCATTTTCGGATGTTGCATTCGCTGCTGTTTGAGTGAATAGCCATTTGTAGGTTCTCTCAGAATTATTGTTTGAATCATCGTTCGAATCATCGTTCGAATCATCATTTCCGAGACATCCAGCAAGGGGTGAAACAATCATCAGTAGGGAAAACAGCACTGCGTTGGCTCTGTTCATGGATAGAGCAGAACCGATTTAGTTATTGAAATAACCCCAAATCATGAACTAGCCTTTGATTGAATAGGTACCGTCTGAAACGGATTTTATCCACAACATGAAGGAATGTTTGCCTATTTTGGTGAAGAATTGTGATTATTCTTTTCAGATAGAATTAGTGCGATACTTCCGCCATACCCAACAATCCAAGTTGAAAATAAGAAGATTGTGTTGTGATAAACCGAACCTGGAACCCACCCTGTAAACCTATGATCAGAAATAGGATATAGGGTTGGAGTAGGATAAGCTTCTAGAGCATCAAATAAAATGTGAGTGGCAAAGGCAATTGTGAGAATAAAAGTCACAACTTTAACTGAAATGAAGTTCGTATGGTTGAATTTCTTTCTAATACTATTTGTGGCAATTAAAACCATGTACAATAGAGTGCTGAACAGGATGATGCCCAGAATACTGTGGGTGTACACGCTACGATGCGCAAAATTCGAACCTTCAACTCCAAATACCTCAACGAGAGTGATATCCCAGTCAGGTATCCTCGCTGCAATTGCACCTAATACGGCCATCACTAGAATAGACAGATTTTGATTGGGATTTTTTCGATTCCACAGATAGGTCAATACTGATGCTGCGAGAGCCCCCATTGCGGAATGTTCTGAAGGGATCATAGTGCTGACGTGCGGTTCATACAGATTGAGTTTTCGGAGTCTTTTATAAGCAAAAATTAGTACAGAGGGTGAATATTGTATTGTAACATTGTCTGAAAATCGCTGAAAGTTTTGAATACTGAATTAATGTTTTTGACCAAGCCTAGTAGTGAAAATTCAAGAGAGTTAGTCGGATTATTCAATAACGGAAATGATATCGGCATAACATGGAGAAGTTACAAACCTTAACAATTTCATTAATCCTGATAACTGTTTCTTTCGCTGGTTGTATGGGCGATTCAGATAGTGAAGATATTAGTGAAGATACTAATGAGGAATTTGTGAACTGTTTGGATGAAAAGGCGATTAATTTTAATCCAGAATCGACCAGTAATGACGATTGTGAATATGGATTAGAAGGTGAGGAAGATGTTTACGGATGCATATCTTCAAAGGCGAATAATTACGATTCTAATGCAACCTTGTCTGATGGAAGCTGTGACTATGATTTAGACGATGATGGAATTTTAGATTGGAAGGAAATTCCAGGATGTAACGATGTTTATGCAAATAATTTTGATAACAATTCAACAGATAATGATGGTAGTTGTGATTATGATTTGGACGACGATGGAATATTGGATCATAATGAGGTTCCTGGCTGCACTAATTCAACATCATCGAACTTTAATTCAAATGCTACAGATGATGACGGTAGTTGCATAAATGATTCTGACGGAGATGGCGTTTACGATTCACAGGATTTGTGTCCTGGTTATGATGATGGAGTTGATATCGATAACGATTCTAAGCCAGATGGATGTGACGATTTAATTGATTCAGATGGCGATGGAGTAGAAGATTCCTCTGACATGTGCCCTGGACATGACGACAATATTGACATTGATAATGATTCAAAACCAGATGATTGTGATGGCTTAATCGATGTAGATCAAGACGGTGTAGCTGATTATCTAGATATTTGCGAAGGATATGATGACAATCAAGATTCTGACTTAGACAGTGTTCCAGATGGGTGTGATGCATTCCCATTTGACGAAAATGAGTCAATGGATTCAGATAGTGACGGTATTGGGGATAATGCAGATTATTTCCCATACGATACTCACAAATGGCATCATCCACTTGTTGATAGCTGGTATTTACCAAGATCAAACGCCACTGTGACATTCTATGCAAATGGCTCTGCTGTTTGGCATATTCATTACACTGGAGAATTGTTATACAGAAATTGGAGTAATCACAACGATTCGATATTCTCTGGACAAATAACTACTGATCTAATGAAAGACGGCCCAATGGTATATTTCCATATTAGCAACAATATGCTAGTTTTGCACGCTGTAGATGATAACGGGCAAAATTGTGATCCAATGATTAGAATTGGATATACAGATACATTAGAATTGATGCAAAGTGAAGTAGAGAATGCTACGCCTCCAGATTTTTGCACACTCAGAGAAGTAGAACTACCTTCGGGCGATGATGACGAATAGTCGCCGATACAAGTCTGCTAGTAAATGTGCTCAACTCTAATTCAAATCAGTTTGAGATTATGATTTTCAACCCAATCATACATCGATTGTATGGTAGGTGCAAGTAGCTGAGCAATTTGTGTTAATGTGTAGTAAACAGTAACTGGTCTTGTCGAAAATGAAGTTCTATTCACTAAGTTGTTATCTTCTAATTCTCTTAATCGTCGAGACACGGTAGTCGATGAAGAATCTACCAACCGCTTGATGTCACTAAAACTCAAGGGTTTTTCTTTGAGATGTAGAATGTATAGAATGTGCAATAACTTTGATTTCCCCAATAGAGATATCAGTTTGTCAACTTCAGAAAAGATAGGATTACATTCAACATCCATACAATTACCAGTGTTACGAAGAATTACTTGTATTTGAGTGATGATGTCTTATGACACCAGTTAGTAACAGCATTGTAACCATATGCTTAATTCATACATATGTTAGGAGAATTTATGCGCGCATTGTTGACGGTATTGGCATTTGTGTTAGTGTCTTTATCTCCAATGATTTCAAACAACTCTTCTATTCTAGCTGATGA
>QQSA01000012.1:3332-12596 GCA_003602535.1 Candidatus Poseidoniales archaeon | reverse complement strand
GACAGTCGAGGAACTGGCCCTGGTTCTGCCAGTGGAATGGGAAGCAACCTAGGTTATGTGCGATTCACTTCGGGTACCTCCGGATATTATGAAGTGACTGACATAGAAGCCGGCGCTGGAACAACCTGTGTAATAATGGATAACAGTTACAACGATATTATCTGCTGGGGTGACAACGGAATTGGTCAACTTGGATATGGAGATACTGAAGACCGTGGAGATGGTCAAACAGATCTACCATTTACAACTGAATTAAATCTACAACTTGATGAAGAAGTCATGGACCATACTTGTGACATTCTTGCAGCTCCAGTGCATAAAAATGGATTCGACAAGAGATTAGATTCCGATTCAAGTGATACTGGTGATTTGATTTCGATGGCCGAAATCCCAACTACTGGATGCCCTGCAATAGCGTACTATGATTCAGGTAGTGGCAACATCAAATTCGCTGCATACGATAACGGAATGTGGTCTGTTGAAACACTAGGAAGTGATTCCAACATTGCTGATGTTGACATTGTTTTTGATTCAGAAGGCAATCCTCACATTGTGCACATGAGAGATAACAGCGCAGATAGAATAACATACACTTCAAAGATCAATGGGATATGGAATGAACAAGTTCTAACTGGACTTTATGCTCTAAATGATTTCTCTTTGACCATCGATTCGAATGATGTACTCCATTTGTACTCTGGTAAGAATAACTTACGAAACTATCAATGTTCAAGTAATTGTATTTCAGCTAGTTCGTGGTCTCAAGTAAGTTCTACGCCAATTGAACAAACTCTGAAGGATATGGATACTACAATCGATTCCAATGATGATGTTCACGGAGTTTATGTCAACCAATCTGGAACATATTACTTCGATGAGTCGAATAACTTTGCGAAGATCTCTTCTCACACAACAGATGGTTCAGCCGGTGTAAATATGAGAGTTGGCATTGATTCTGCTCCTGATGGCTCGTTACACGTTTCCTCTACAAACTACACTACTTCAGAAGTGTACTATTCCTATTGTTCAAGTAACTGTGACTCAGCCACCTCATGGGCCACTCAATTAGTTACAAATGATACCACTAGTCAAGCTACGATTCAAGTTGATGCAGATGGAACACCTTGGATTCTACTTACCCACAACACATTAGGTGCTATGATCTACAATTTAAATGATGGAGCATGGGATGGCCAAGTAATATCTGCATGGCCAGGTGCAGCCGACTCGTTTGGCATGATGATCAACTCTGCGGGATATGTATTCACATCTCTTCACTTGGTCAATCCAGGGGAATTGTGGGCAGTAACTAACCCTGCAATTGCAGGTGCAGGTTTGCATGTGGATGCTGATGGAGATGGCTGGACTGGAATGCAAGAAATTGCTTGTGGAACAAATCGTATGGTTTCTTCATCCGCTCCTAGTGATTTCGATGAAGATGGCCACTGTGACTCAATGGATACAGTAAACAATCTACCTGCTGTAGGGGATTCAAGTATTCTTACACTGTCAGAATTATTCGCATGTGCAATTCTTGAGAATGAAGAAATCGAATGTTGGGGCAACAATCAGTTTGGAAAACTGGGAGGATCTGGTCCTGGAAAATCATGGCCAACTGGCTTTGAAGCAGTAGACATAGATGCTGGAGAAAACCACGCTTGTGCACTTTCATCCGCTGGAGAAATTATGTGCTGGGGTAGAAATAACATGGGGCAAGTTGGAGTAGGAACGATTTCATCTTCAGAAGACCCTACTGTCCTAACACTACCTAATAATCACAAAGCTGCTGATTTAGCAGTAGGTGCAAACCACAATTGTGTAACAACAACAACCAGCCAGATTTACTGCTGGGGTGACGGTGAAGATTCACAAACCGGAGAATATTACGTCTCAGATCCTTCTGCAGGATACGATGATGACTTTGAAGCAGCATCGATTGCTTCTGATTGGACATTGGAAGGATCCGTTGGACAATTTGGTACTCAGTGGGCACTAGACACGACCGACGCATCTTCCGGCACTAACTCATTCAAATCAAGCGGCCACGCCTCTACTTCCGAAGTAGGGTTTTCAATAACTAGAATGTTTACAAATGGAAGTGTTTCCTTTGATTACAAAACAGATACATGCCCTAGCCTAAGCGGCTGTGGTGACAAATTGTCATTCTCTATCGACGGAGTTGAAATCAATTCCTCAAAGGGACAAATGAGCAATTGGGCATCATTCAACAGCAGTATCACCGCAGGAATGCATACCCTCAGGTGGTCTTTCATCAAAGATGGGTCCTCTTCAAATGATGCAATGGGTGACTATGTTGCCGTAGATAATATACAAATTAGAACAGGATTTAGAATTGAAAGCGGAGGAGTCATTGATTCTCCTGAAATTATGAACTTAAACCCTGGCGGCCTTACCGATTCAATTGTTGCAGGAGAAAGGCATACTTGCGTAACTAACCACTTAGACGAAGTTTGGTGTATGGGTTACAATGGAGGAAGTAGCAAAATGGTGCTTGGAAATTCAAGTACTACTGCTACAAACTCTTCAGCACTCGTTAAACTCGATATTGGCTTTGGAACCGATTCTGTACGATCAATAACTGCTGGTTATGATACCTCTTGTGCTATCTTGGACAACGGTACACAAGCGGTATGTTGGGGGCAAAGAGATACTTGGGCTGATTCTAGTGGATTAACTAGATCTGGAGCATTGCTTCTAGGTTCTTCTAGCCCATCCAACAGTGGAACTGTAGTTGACTTAGGCACAGCAGGTGACCGAATTTATTCAATCGCCATGGGTGAAAATCATGCATGCGCTATTGTTGAGAATACAATCGAATGTTGGGGTGTAGAAGAAGATGGTTCATTTGGACAAGGCAATTCTGGTACTGCTGCATATAGTACACCACAGACAATTTCTGTACCTTCAGGATTGACTGCAAAGGAGATTGTAATCGAGCATTCAACCGATGCAACATGTGGTCTCTTTGGAAACACCACTGGTGCCTCATCAGTAATTTGCTGGGGTGACGCAGGTACAATTGGATATACACAACAAGGTACATCTAATCCAGTTACTACAATTACAGATTCACCGGTTGAAGATAGCAATGGTGACGAAATCATACCTTCAGATGATTCGCTCTCCCCGTATGACATTGTCGACCTCCAATCTGGTGACAGCCACACATGTGCCTTATCTCGCCAGGGATTGATTAAGTGCTGGGGATCAAATTCCAATACGCAATTGAGCATTCCTTTGACATCAACACACCTTGGAGATAATATCAATGAGATGGGTGTTAATTTACCATATATCGATTTAGGAGCAAATGTTACAGCAACACAGCTGAGTGTAGGAAAAAATCACAATTGTGTTATTGTGCAATCTAGCGTAGATATTAGCATGAATGGAAAGGTCATGTGCTGGGGTTACAATGATTACCGACAATCTCTCTACTATGGATCCGCTGCCAATCATGAACCTATACCTAAGGTAGTCACCGCATTTGGTAACGATGTGAGTAAGGTTGTAGCGGCAAATCATGTGACTTGTGCATTGGTTGACGGAGAGATATATTGTATGGGCCGTAATTCACAGCGAGCAGTTTCTTCGACAAGTAGCTCCCCCGGATATGGACTTGCGACTGCTTTACAATACTCTACTTCTGGTAAATTCGTAGATTTGTATGCATCATCTAAGAGCGATGGTGCAGTATGTGCAACTTCAGTTTCAGGAGCAATCAAGTGTTGGGGGATGGGCCAATACATCAGTAGTAGTAGCTCAAATCCTCCTGTATTTTATGACTTCAATGGAATCTTAAGTTCGGATTTATCTTTTGGATATAACTTTGCTTGTATGGTTGTAAGCGCAACAACTGAACTGCACGAAACTACTTCTCCACCGACCAATGTAGGAGATATTGTATGTTGGGGAGCTGCCGATTATGGAAAATTAGGTACAGGTTCAACATCGTATATTGGTGCCAATAACGACATAGTAAATGCAAAACCAATTAATTTCAATGGGACACAAATGTCTGATGTCGAATCAGGTAATGATCACTCTTGTTCGATTTCAATTTCAGGAGAAGTATATTGCTGGGGAAGAGGATCTTATGGCCGCCTTGGTTATGGAAACAGTGACAATTTGGGCGACCAAAGTTCCGAGTTACCATTCTTGAATGCAGTTGATTTACAAGGTAATGCGCAATTACTTGCTTTAACTGCTCAATCTAGTTGTGCAGTAATGGATGACAATGAAGTCTACTGCTGGGGAAGGGGATATCATGGAACAACTGGTCATGAAAACACAGACAGTATTGGAGACCAATCTAACGAGATGGGAGTTAATCTAGCACCAACCGATTTACATATGCGACCTACTGATTTCGATTTAGACGGAACCATTGACGCTTGGGATACTGATGACGATAATGATGGAGTCCTCGACGTGGATGATGATTTCAGATTAGACCCATGTGCAGTCCTAGATACTGATGGCGATGGAATGCCTGATTCGATTTTTGCTGCTTGTTCAACCAATTTGGTTGAAGATATGGACGATGATGGCGACAATTGGAACGATACTGTGGAGGGTACATGTCTCTCAAATTCAAAAGATTCTACAAGTATTCCAAAGGATCTAGATTCTGATGGCATTTGTGATTACGTTGACACTGATGATGACGGTGATGGTTGGAGTGATGCTGAGGAACAGGCTTGTGAGCGTAAAGAATGGGGCACAAGAACCCTTGTAGGAACATCTACCAGTAATAATCAAGCTTACATGTATAATTACGGCACCGGAATTGTATTCTTACCAAACAAGTATGGCTATCAATATCAAATGCTCGGATTAACAGACAGTAACAGACAAATAAAAATATTCGGATTCTCACAATCTAATATCGAAAGCAACTCAAATTCTCCTACTTTCAGTGGTGAAATACAAAGTGCAATCACCGGGCAAGTAGGATTTGATTACGAAAGTTATGGTCAAGGTGCTTATGTTGTCGATGGTTCTACGTTATACTACATCGAATTTTCATCAACAATACAGAATTACATCTATAGTCAGCGAGATATTATCTATTCATTCGATCTTTCTCATGATGACCAACATCACGATCTTTCCATTGCACCAGATGGTACTGTATACATGACTACTCACGATAAAATCGTAAGTGTATCTCAAGGTGGCCAAGTAACTGATATTGCATACCCTTCAGGTGTGAATAATACTACTAGTTATGCAGCAAATAAACAAATAGCAGTCGATTCAAACGGAGATGTTCATTTGCTGGCCTTCCATGACGTAGCAAACCGAATTTACACTTGGGTTTATGACACTAATTCCAATTCTTGGAATTCAGGCTTAGATTCAGGATCAGGTTCGATAACTGATGTTCAACCTGGCCGCTCATCATTCACTGTTGATTCCAATTCTCAACCGCATGTTGCATTCATGAAAGGATCTCACTCAACAGATTCCAACTCGTTTGTAACTTATGCATACTACGACAATTCGGGCTCGAATTGGATTACAAGATTTACAGACCAAACACCATCTGGATGGTCAGGAGTAAGTTTAGAATTAGACTCAAACAGTAATGTACATTTAGCATGGGTTGATAATACAAACAAGACATTGTATCATACAACGTTGTCATCTTCATCAAACGCTCAAAGTACAACTGAAATTATCAAACATACAGCAGGGAGCTACTGGCAAAACTCTCACCAAAGTCTAGAATTAGTGATTGGGGCAGGAGATGACCCTTGGATATCTTGGAATCCCTATTCTAGAAATTTCAACCAATTCAACAAGTTAGCATACTATGGTTCACCTGTTGACTATTCGACAGTCAGTGCTACATATCCTGGCGATCATGATGGCGATGGCACATGTGACATGCTTGAAGTTGCTACCCTAGATTATGGAACTAATAGTCTAATCTTTGAAATGGAAATGGACATTTCATACATACCTGAACATCCGGCAATGATACCAACCAGTGTTTCAATAAGCCCTTCACTACCGGCCGGTTTGACCCTTGATACGACAACTGGAGAAATTAGTGGCCGAGTTACAACCAGTGATTTCGCTGGCACAACTTACACGATATCAACTACTTCTGGTGTGGAAGCATGGAGCGATAGCATTACAATCAAATCTACTATGGAAAATCCATTATACATCGGCCACATACCTACGCACTCCACTGATGCTAGCCACAAAATGTATACAAAAACAGCCTTCGCAACTAACGGCGAAATAGTCACTTTAGAGAGATATACTTCGGGGTCTAGCATCATGATAGATGGTAACGCTGCTGGCGGAAACCATGACGGCGATGATATGGTTTTGAGTATGAGAGATCCTACGGGAGATGATTATCTATGGGCCAAGAGCATTAGAGGTAATGGGTTCTTTATTGGAGATGTTGATGTTGATAACAATGGAAACATTTACGCGTTATTTAGAGCTACTGCTTCAAGCAACGATCCTGTAGAATTCAATTTCGATGGAGTGACTATTGACAATAATGGAAAGAAAACTGTTATTCTTGCAAAATGGGATTACTATGGAAATCTACAGTGGGCAATCAATACTGAATCTACTGGATCCTCTTCGACTGATGTTGCCCTTATTGAGGAATATCATGAACATACCGTTTCAGAAATGGACTTGGATAAGTCAACTGGCGATGTTGTAATTGTTGCAAAAGCAAGAACCGCCAATGATGATTTGAAGTTCGGAGGAATGCCAGTTGGACCATTTGGAACTTGTCTGCAATCAAGTCAACCTTGGATTGCGAAAGTCAACACGAATGGGCAGGTACAATGGACTTCAGTAGGTAAATCCGACCCAACTAATTGCCAGGCTACTACTGAGCATCAAGTTGTTTTACATCACGATGGTTCTGTAACAGTAGCAGGACATACACCTACATCGTCTGCTTGGGATTATGACTTTGGGTCTTTTTCAGTCGCCTACTCAGGCGGAACCTATGATTCGCACGCTTCATCTTGGATTGCACATGCAGACTCCTCCGGAAATTGGTTATGGGCAGAAAACGTGACAACAAATAGAGTCAATTCTCATAGTTTCGAACATTTCTTTACAATGGACAAGTTTAGCGATGATACTCTATTCTTCGCATATGTCGGCCACCGTGAGTGGTGCATGGATCTTGAATTCGCTGGAAGCTCGTCCGGTTCGCTGCCAACTGACAATTACAGATATTGCTTACATGTAGCAACAATGAACCACACCACAAGTGACGTTATTTCGCTTGAAACTCAAATTGGTTATTCTGACGATTATGATTCCTACAGGAGTGAGGATATCTATTCAGCAGTTGATTCCAATGATATTGCACATGTTTTAATCCACATGGATCGTCATGGTCATCACGACTTGAGGTCTCACGGGTTTGATAAAAACCTAAATGAAGCATATGATGTTGTTTCTAATAATTATGGTAATGACCATATTACCGACTTTGGACTCGACAATTCCGAATCAATTTACATAACGGGCTATCTTGGTGGTTATTTAATGTCTAGAACTGCGTCATTGCTAAGTCAATGTGGTAGCGATAATCCGTCTTGTAGTGGCGTAAGTAATTGGGAATCTGGTCAAAATGGATTGTATGCTTACCAACATAGAATCTACAGATTCTGGGGAGATTACGACCACGAGATAAACTATAACAGTCCGTCAGAAGGTGTAACGTTTGCACTTGATATGATCGGTTATTATGACCTCGATATCGGATCTATAGACTTGAATGATAGTGATGGTAACTTCGGCAACACAGCCCTTCCTTGTGGACTTAGCATGAATTACAACACTGGCACGATTTCTGGAACTCCATATATTGGTTGTCCAGACGTTGCAAATGAGACTTATACGATTACTGTACATTATGGAGATTTAACAAAAGCCTGGAATAGAAGTGCCCTTCCTTGTGGACTTAGCATGAATTACAACACTGGCACGATTTCTGGAACTCCATATATTGGTTGTCCAGACGTTGCAAATGAGACTTATACGATTACTGTACATTATGGAGATTTAACAAAAGCCTGGAATAGAAGTCAATCATTTGAGATAACATTTGGAATAAGTCCTGCATTGCCTGTTGTTTCATATAGCTCTGCAGATTTAGTACAGGTTTACACTAAAGGTACTGCAATTACGCCTATAGCCCCTACAGGAATTACTAACCCTGCAAACCTGAACCACTTTACCACATATCCGCCTCTACCAGCAGGATTACAAGTGAACAGTACAGGACATATTATTGGTACACCTACTGCGAACCAAAGTACTTCAACCTTCAAGGTAAAGTCGTGTAATAGTTGGAATGTATGTACTCCTGGTGTTGCGTTTACAATTACCATTAACGAACCTGCACCTGTAATTTCTTACGCTAAATCAGAGTATGAATTCTTCAAGGATGTACCAATTACTCCAGTAGTGCCAACCAGCACTGGTGGCATACCATCATCTTGGGAGATCTCACCAGCACTACCTACTGGTCTGAGTTTGAGAGGAGACGGAGCAATTGTCGGTATTCCGTTTGTGGATTCACCTGCAACAAACTACACCATCTATGCCAACAATAGTGGTGGAACTGGAACTGAAATGATTGAAATTACAGTTAATGGAACTGGTGTATTCATCAATTATCCATACAACAATGCAGAATTGGCACAATATACTCCAATGATGGCTTTGTATCCATCCACATCTGGAGCTGCGGTTGTCTCTTGGAGCATTGAACCAACGCTACCTAGTGGAATATTCTTCGGAACCAACAACGGTACTATCTGGGGAACACCAAGCACTCTGACTGAGAGTACTGTGTACACAATCAATGCTACAGGAGTCGAAGATTACGGTATAGCGACAGTTACCATTTCAGTACTAGTTGACACTGACTTGGACGGTGAACCAGACATAAATGACGATGACAAAGATGGTGATGGATGGTCTAACCTCGATGAAACAAATTGCGAAACTGACGAGATGGATGAGAATGATTATCCAAGCGATATCGACCAAGACAGGACTTGTGACCTATTGGACACGAGTGATGACCGAGCAATAATCGTGATTTATCTAGCGGATAGTATCGAATTGGCATTCAATTCGACGATGAATCCTCTAGTACCAATTACTGCAGGAGGAGACATCACAAGTTGGGAGATCTCTCCTGCCCTACCTTTAGGATTAGAATTCAATGGAACAATG
>QQSA01000012.1:2615-3264 GCA_003602535.1 Candidatus Poseidoniales archaeon | reverse complement strand
CTACACAATTTGGGCTAATAACTCCAACTCTGGACAGAGTGGTTCCTTCCAAATCACACTCAGTGTTCTGGAAGACACAGATGGAGATGGAATACCTGATGACTATGACGATGACATCGATAACGATGGCTGGTCCAACGAAATGGAAAAACTCTGTAATGAAGATCCATTAGATGCAACCAGCACACCTAGCGATAATGACAACGATGGCATCTGTGATTTCATCGACAGCGATGATGACAATGATGGATTCTCTGATATTGAAGAATATGATTGTGGCTCAAATCAAACTGATAAGGACTCAAAACCAATTGATGATGACAACGATGGTATCTGTGATGCATTACAGTCTGATAGAGACGGAGATGGATGGGCTGATGGTCCTGAAAGTTCCTGTGGCTCTGACCCAGATGATGAATCCAGTGTACCTTCTGATTATGACGGAGACAAGATTTGTGACTCACAAGATAATGACCGTGACGGAGATGGCGTAGGCAACAATATCGATGACTTCCCAGATGACCGCTCAGCTACAAAGGACACTGATGGTGACGGCGACCCTGACTCAATGTCAGGTACATCAACTTCAGATCCTCCATTGAAAGAGGACTATAATGATGATAACGACTATTGGCCAGATTACGATGAA
>QQSA01000012.1:0-2409 GCA_003602535.1 Candidatus Poseidoniales archaeon | reverse complement strand
ATGGACTGATGAAGATGAAGAAAGATGTGGCTCAGATCCGCTTGATAACTCAAGCATACCTGCTAATTTAGATGATGATGGAGGATGTATTTCTGTCCAAGAAAATTCAAAGGATTCTGATGATGATAGCAGTTCTTCCACAATGCTATGGTTGGCAATTTGCTGCTTATTGTTACTACTTCTATTACTGATTCCACTAATGTATTGGTCTAAGGAAAGAGGAGATTCACTATTGGTTCTATTCGGAATGAGAAATGGACCTGAACCTGAACATACGACTTCAAATCCTGGATTTGTTAGTGGAAGTGGAACAAAGAACGACCCGTTCGTTCTCAAACCAGCACATGTTGAAAACTTTGGAGACAGTGTAGAAAGCAAAGAGACTATCACGATTTCTAACCTAGACCCTGAATCATTGATTATGATAACAGATATGGCAGCTCACACAAACCGAGGTCGGTTTAACATGGACCCAATATTAGTAGAAGGAAATGCAGGTGACAAGGGCAAAGGATCGATTGTCTTCCAATTACAATTTGACGACAATGTTACTGAAGATGATGTCAGTGGTGTTTACCAAGGACAAATACGCGTTGGAAGCGCATCTGTTTACATCAATTGGGAAGTTAAAGTTGGAGACCCAGAGGCTGATGAATTAGCAGCAGCAGACAGAAGAGCAAAGGAACTGAAAGCTCAAGAAGATGCTGAGAGAAAGGCTATCGAAGAAGCTGAAGCAAAAGACAAGGCCGAAAAGGAAGCCGCTGAAGAAAAGGCTGCGGCTGAAATCGCTGCTGCTGATGCTAAAGCAAAGGCCGAGAAAGAAGCTGCTGAAAAGAAGGCTAAAGAAGAAGCTGACGCTAAAGCAAAGGCCGAGAAAGAGGCTACTGAAAAGAAACTGAAAGAAGCCGAAGATAAGGCTGCGGCTGCTGAAGCTAAAGCTGCGGCTGCTGAAAAGAAAGCTGCTGCTGAAAAGAAAGCAAAGGAAGAGGCTGAAGATGCTGCTCGCGCTGCTGCTGAAAAGGCTGCTCAAGAAAGACTTGAGCAGATGGAGAAAGAGATGGAAGAGCGCCGTAAGAAACTCGAAGAAATGGATGAGGCTACTCGCAAGAAAGAGGAAGAACTCCTACGTATTTCAGAGAAGGCTAAGAACATCGATTTCACTACTCTCGGTGTAGCTGCAAGAAGTGTCGCTTCTAAACCAGTAGAAAAGGGTGCAACAGAAGTTTCAATCGGAGACACCTCTGACTTCAATGAAAGTGGTAGTGCTTGGGTCCAAGACGACGAAGGTGGCATGAATATCTCATGGACAGGTAAAACTGCAACCGCTTTGACTGGAGTTAAGGGCTTGAAGAGAGGTTTCGCTGCTGCTGCAACAGTTACAGCAAGTGATGATCTACAGAGAATCAAAGGAGTAGGGCCGTTTATCGAAGATAAGTTAAATGCTCTTGGAATATACACATTCGATCAAGTTGGAAATATGACTTCCGAAATTGAGGAACAAGTGAATATAGCTATCGAATTCTTCCCAGGAAGAATCAAGAGAGATAAGTGGGCTAAGCAAGCAAAGAAATTCGCTAAAGAAAAGTGAAATTTATGGATTTAATTTCTGATACACGCGAGTACATAGATGGTTTACCATTTAGTGCCAAGGTTGCCTTGTGCATATTTGGAACTGTTTTTGCTTTGATTGCTGCAAGATTTGTATTGATCAAACCATGGAAAAATATTGCCAAGCAAAGTCCTTCAAGTTGGGATGATTTGCTTATCTCCCCTCTTTCCACAAGGTTGAATCTATTCATACTCGCAGTAGGAGGTCAAATATCGTCATCAATACTGATAGATTCAGATACTGATTATAATTTGCTCCAACCTTATTTTGGGGCAACATACATTTTGATCGCTACTTCTATTGCGAGTGTTTCAACAAAATATCTGATGCCAGTCATCCTTGAACAATTCCAGAAGAAGGATGCTGTTACCGTTTCAGGAGGAAATCCATTCCTAGTGATTTGTACTCGTGCAGCAATATATTTTGTAGGATCATATTTTGCTCTGATTGAACTTGATATCGATTTGTTTGGTATATTTGCATCATTGACATTGATTGCACTTATACTTGGAATTGCAATGCAGCAAACCATTAGCAATATTGCAAATTCATTCCTATTGGCAGTAGATAGGCCCTTCGAAGTTGGAGACCGTGTCGAAATAGGTGAAACAATTGGCACAGTAGTATCAATTGGTGTTCTTTCGACCAAAGTTTTGGACCGTGATGAGAGGTTAGTTATTATTCCAAATAACACGATTGTCTCATCTGATATAATCAATCATGCCAGAGGAGGAGGCGAAGGAATTGCCAGTAGAAAATCGCTCGTTATCGACATTGGAGTGAGTTATGACGAGGATATT
>QQSA01000119.1:24174-33477 GCA_003602535.1 Candidatus Poseidoniales archaeon | reverse complement strand
TCAGGTTCAGGCTCTGGCTCTGGCTCCGGTTCTGGTTCAATCATACCAAAAGCCCCAGCAAAAGCATCCTCGGTTTTCTCGGATTCTTTCCTATCATCAATTACGACCTTCGGTTCCTCTATTTTTGGAAGAGGGACTGGAGATTCATCTGGTAATGGCACTAAAGTTTCCTTTGGAAGAGGAACTGATTCTTGCTCAGGTTGAACTACTTCTGGAATAGGATTTACCTCTTGAGGAGATTCTACTTGAGGAGGTTCTTCTTTAGGAACTGGTTGTTCGATTACCGATTCTACCTTGGCGGTTGTTGGAGGAACATATGACGCCTCAACTTCACTTGCTGAAGCCGCACTACTTGCTAAACTAGCAATTGGAGTAACATGTCCTGCAACATCAAAAGCTGCTTGTACTTCAGATGCCAAAGATAGCAGTGCATCCTTATTGGCAGCAGGGTTTGACATCAATGATTCAACGCCCTTCAGATACTTTGTAGCTTCTCCAGCCCCACCAGTCTGCTGAGCTATTGCAAATAATTTCAACAATCGCATAGGATCTGCGATTTCTTGTAATAACTCTGCTTCATTTGCAGCAAATTGATTTTCACTGAGTGCTAAAGACAACTGTTCTGGCAGAGTCATTACACCAAGATGTCCAGCAACAAGGAAGTAGATTTCTCCTCCTTCACAATTTAATCTCTCGCTAGCAAGTTCGAAATCAAAATCTCCTGGTTTCAAAACTAGATCTGACAATAATGCGAAAAATTTCTCAAATGCTTCTTCACGTGGCATGTCCATCATTTGATGAAGAGCATCTGACGATTCAAATACGCCAAAATATGCAGCGGCTTCGTCAACCTCGATGCCGTCAGGCATCGATACATCTGCTACATCATCTGCCATGATTTATCTCTCCCTTTCTAATCCCAATGGTCTGCACTTATTGAGTCTGATGCCTTTCAATTCCTCATTGTTTTGATAGATCAATAATCGCTCTAGACTGAGGAGCAGACCAACCAGTAGTTTGCAACTGCATCAAAATTGTTCTTTCGTTCTCTCCATCTTTTAATGCGCCTTTAGTCCAATCAATAGCAGCAACTCGATCTGCCAACTCATCTTGAGAAAATAAGTCAGGATCTATGATAACTTTGGATTTTTTGACCTTACTATCGATAGGCTTGCGCTTTGCTACTTTCTTTCCTCGGGCTGGTCCTCTAGGGTCGAGACCGGTTCCAGCTGGAGGGCCTCGATTAGGGCCACCTGGACCACGAGAAGGAACTGGCCCGCCGGGAGGACCTCGATTAGGAACACCTACTGGGCCACGAGAAGGAACTGCACCACCAGGAGGACCTCGATTAGGGCCGCCCACTGGACCACGAGAAGGAACTGCTCCAACAGGAGGACCTCGATTAGGGCCGCCCATTGGACCACGAGAAGGAACTGCTCCAACAGGAGGGCCACGAGATTGGAAACCACCACCAATGTTTGACATGAAATTATCTTCTTCTTCATACCAATCATCGTCGTCGTCGAAGTCGAAATCATCTCCTCCTCGAGAACGTAAAACGAGGAAAACAACAGCTACCAAAAGAACTAGTCCACCTGAACCTGCTACAACCATGAAGACTACTAGATCCATTCCTAAAATCAATTCACCATCATCACTAATGGTCTTTGAATTATCTTCGATTATACACCCAACTGCGTCGACTTTAGCACCTATTTGTGTATTGTCACATTGATCCATATCATCCATTATTCCATCAGCATCAGAATCCAATTGATTTTCTGCACAACCTGAATTAGATTCTGCCTGTTGTTTGGCCACAGAGTCTACCCAGTTAGTCCCCAAGCATTGATCTGCATTATTGCCGGAAGCATTGTCACCAAATCCATCTCTATCGTCATCTTCCCATTGGGTAGGGTCTTCAGGGAATGGATCATTTTCACCATCAGGATATCCATCGCCATCGGAATCTAAACATCCAAGTAAAATCTTAGAGGAGGTACCGAAGTCGAATGGGCAGCTGTCTGGGTTGTTTCCTTGTGGATTATCGCCATAGGCATCTCCATCCATATTTTCCCATTGTGTACCATCGGTTGGGAAAGCATCACCTACGTGTTTAGGGTCATTTTCTGGATCATAGGAATATTCTCCCTTGAAAGTATCACCATCGATGTCTTCATCAAATCCACTTTCGTCTGTACATCCATTTGCTAAGGTCGGGTAACCTGCAGGAGTATCATCGCAATCATCTTCTGAATCCAAGTAACCATCGCCGTCAGTATCTCTTTGATTATCGGCGCAGCCATTCGAATCTACTTCTTTTCCTATTTCAGTATCAGTACATGAATCTTGAGGGTCGTTTACTCCATCATTATCCGAATCTACCAATTTCTGATTATCGGAACATCCCATTTCATCTACAGACTCTTCAATTGGTGTTCCTGAACACATATCCTCTGCGTTGAAGACTCCATCTTGATCGTCGTCCTTTTGATATTCTGAACAACCAACGCTATCCACAGTCTGTCCAATTTGAGTATTATTACACTCATCAATGTCATCTGGAACATTGTCTGAATCTGAATCTTCTTCATCGGTAGGTAATGGACATCCTACACCGAGTGTACCATCTGGTTTTGTTCCATTGATTACGCCATAATCAGATGGGCAAGCATCTGGGTCAACTCCATTTTGGTTGTCACCCCAACCATCACCGTCACGATCTTCAGTTTGAGTAGGCTCATCTGGGAAAGCATCAGTCAAGTCTTCCCTTCCATCTCCATCTCTGTCTGAGCAACCATAGTATGGAGTAATAGTTCTTACAATTTCATCATTAACCACTGTTTCTACAACAGCGCTGGTTGAATTACCGTAAACTAGTGGACAGTTGTCCAAGAATAATCCTTGGTGATTTGAACCATTTTCAAGTGGAGTCCAATTGTCGGGATAGCCATCGTTATCTGTATCATTAGCTGCAGCAGGCTTGTTAGGGAATTTATCTGGATTTGTCGCTCCATCTGAAGAGTTATCTCCAAAACCATCTCCATCAGAATCGGCCCATTGTGTGCTATCATTAGGCCACCAATCTGCACCATCTGCTTCAGTCCATTCTCTAACTGAGCCGAAATCCGACGGGTCAGATGCACCATCACCATCTGTATCAACGCATCCTAAACGGTCTCTCCAAGAATATCCTTCAACCCAATAGCACTTGTCGCCAAATTCAATATCTGAATCATTATCACCATATCCGTCACCATCAAGATCTTCCCATTGCATGTGATTGTAAGGGAATGCATCAGGAGGACTTTGTTCAAGTGAACCATCTACTAAAATTACGTCACAGCAATCAGGACCATGGTTATCGCCAAATGAATCACGGTCTGAGTCGAGTGCTTGCTTCCAATTCTGAGGGTATCTATCCCCTACTATGCCGTCATCAACCCAGCCATCTTGATCATAATCTGTACATCCAACACGTCCCCACCAGGACATGCCATCATCATTTACACAATCATCAATCGAATCAGACCAACCATCTTCATCATAATCTTCACATCCGAATCTATCATAGATAGATGTCCCTGTAGTTGCAGGGCAAGAATCTGGTGAAGGTCCAAGTGGGTTGTCTCCAAATCCATCTGAGTCTGAATCTTCCCACTGATTACCAATCATTGGTTTATCATCGTGAGAATCTGGAATCAAATCTCTATCTAAATCGCTAACCATTGCCATCAGCAAGAAATTATCAGTTGATGCTTGTGAATAAGCAAAAATCAATTTGTCATTTGAGAACTCCATAGGTACAGAGTAATCTGTCGTTATAGATGGGAAGGATGTTGAAATCATTAAATCGGTTTGAGATAATTCTCCTGTTGTCCAAATCAATTGACCTAAACCATCTGTGGATGTTATGTGTAATCTACCATCGTCGACTAATAATTCATGGCTAGTCAATGAATCCGGGATTTCTAAATTATGTAAATCCCATTGCCCAGTGCCATCTTCAATCAACAATCCCTGCAATGTATTATTCGCATCGAATAACACATACTGTCCATCCATTGCTAAACTATGGCCTGTAGTTTCTCCAAGCAACCATGTACTGCTAGCAGTTGTCCAGTTACCGCCTGAAAGTGATCTCTCATAAATTGTCAAAAAATCTGAATCCATTAGTGAAACAATTATTTTTTCATCCAAAACTTCGATTTCAAAGGTAGAACTCAAACTTGCTTGAACTATATCTGTCACAATGCTAGTGCTGTTTTCATATTCTACAAGCTGTAACATTGAAGAATTATTCGAGACTGCAATTTGCGTAATTAATAACGTCTCATTATTCCATGCAGTATCAAAATCATCGCCAATTGTAGTATTCAAAACAGGTTCTTCAGTCCAAGTACCATCCAATGTTGCAAGATGGATCATTTTGTCATCATCGTCGACAAAAATCATTCTTGACAAATCATTTTCATCTACATGCATCTGAATAGGGTATTCTAAATCAATAGATGTCTTAACCGTTGATTTGGTAAATCCATTTGAGGTCTCCTCTGTATAGAAAATTGAGGAATAATCTGGAGAGGAGTAACCCAATCTGATGTTGCCATTTGAATCTTGAGCAGATCCCATTTCCTTACCTAAACCAGTTCCGGAATCTAATGAATAATCCAATCCCGTATTTCCATGCACAGTCATTGTAACCAAATTGCTGTTTAATCCATTAGTTAGCGCCATCACCAATGGCTTTCCTGAACTGGAAATACCCATATCGACTTCATTTGCATAGCCCAAATTTCGAATAACCCATCTTCCAGAAGGAGTACCGTCCAATGTGCTTTCCATAATGTTCATACTGTCATCTGAAAGATGGACAAGAAGTGATGGAGAACCGCGTAATGATGCATGCATTTCTATTCCTAAAACAGGATGTTCGAATGAAAAATCAACAAACTCCCAATCGCGTTCAGACATGATTGTCAACACAGGACCGAAGTTTTCTCCTCTGGTCAAATCTCTAGATGAATAGATAATCTCGCCCATTCCATCGCCGTTGAGGTCGATTCCAGAAAGAATGTTCAATCCTACATTCTCACCAGTTGATCCTTGTGCAAATACCTGAGTATCAGACCTAGGGCCATTTTGTGAACCGAGATAGAGTTCAACTTTTCCAGACTTAGTTGGAGAAGGAGCCATCAAAAAGAAGTCATCAAAGCCGTCTTCATTGATATCGCCGGCTGCTGAAATCGTTGATCCAAGTAATGCGTTTGCATATGAACCTTTGAGACTCCAAGAACCTTGAGAAGGAGTTACAGGCCCCGTGTTTGAACCTGCCCACATATGCACCTTTCCAGCATGGTATAGGTTACCATCGGCAAATAATTCACCGACTAGAACATCATCAAATCCATCTCCATCAACATCTCCTAAGAATGACATTTCAGAACCATACAACTTACCCTGAGTTAGTGGTGCATGGACTTTTACTGCAGTTGAATTGATTCCACTTGAATTTCCAAGGAAGAATTCTACAGATGAGTATCCAGTAGGGCTGTCTACTGTTCCAGTGTTTGAAACTACCATGTCCATGAAACCATCACCATTGATGTCCCCATTTCCAATTACTTGACGACCAAACATTGTTCCAGAGCCAGTTTGTGTAATATTGGTATGATGAATCATCGAAGTTGCATTTCCTTTCAGAATCATAACCAAGCCATTTTGTGAAAGTGAAGGAGTTGCTGTATTTTCTTGTATCATCTTGTCTGCCACTACTGCTAAATCATCACAGCCATCAGATTCTACATCGCCCAAAGATGTCATCGACCAGCCTAGGTTGTCATCTACGCTTCCGTTCATATCCCACCAGGCGATATCCGAAATACCTGCAGATGAACCTAACCTAATCGAGATGTAACCAGAGTTGTTGTTAGAAAATCCGGGTTCACTCGATGCAAGATCATCATAGCCATCACAATTGAAATCACCAACAGCAATTCCAGTGCCCAGCATAGAATCACTAAATGATCCGACCAAGATACGGTCTGCTAAATCACCAGGGCCATCTGGCGATCCATAATGGATTGAAATTGTGCCATTACCATCCGGGTCACTGTAAAGCAAGTCATCATAGCCATCCCCGTTGAGATCACCGGCGACGAGGTCGCCTTCTACTGAATCGTCATCGTAATTGATTATCCATTTTGGATTTGGATCAATTCTGCCAGTATCTTTTCCAGTCAGGCTTCTAAGAAGTGAGATTGTATTATTTCCTAACCCATCCGACTTGGAATAGGTTATCTGTTCGATATTATTTGAATCTAGGTCCATTCCAATTGCAGAAGTAATAGTAGAGTTTCTTGCCAACACTTGTCTTATATCGGTTGTATCATTGAATTTTATCAATCTTAATTCACCTTCAGCTGAATTGGTGTATACTATGTGCAGCATATCTGATGAGTCGATTTGTACCTCGATATCATCTCCAACAGGTCCGTTATCTAAGATAGTATGATTCCAAAATGCCTTATTGAACCAAAGGTGATGCAACGCAGAATCTGAATCCTGGAATACGATATGAGTTTTAGATTCTGAATCTAGAGAAATGGTCAAGCCTGAACTGTATATATCTTCAGCAATAGTCCTCAGATGCCATGTTGGTTCAACATAAACAGCGTTCTTCAATGCTAAACGAGCTAGTTTTATGTCAGAATCCACATTGTAAACTACCTGGAAGCGATCCTGTTTAGTAATCCCAATAGCACATTCATCAACCGAGCCAGCGGTCAAAGATTCTACCAACATAGTTTCGAAAGTCCCATTGAGTTGAAGGATATGCAAATTAACATCTGAAGCATTTACTGAACAAGCATATCCAACGCCAAGATCGTTCACATACATGTCAATAGTAGCATTTGCATCAAACACGGAACGAATCTCCGACGACCAATAATCCAAAATTGATTCACCACGAACTGTCCAATTCTTGCCATCAACACTAATTGAATCGCCTTCAAGGTCATGACCAGATCCGGAAGAAAATCCTATTGACGAGGTCTCAGACGCCTGAATAGAAGGTAACTCTTCGGCAGGAAATTGAATCAAGGGAGCAGATAATTGCATAATAAATATTGCAAATATCGTGAGCGAGACGCCCTTGCTTCGCCATGACATAATTCGCTTCACAACAACAGCCCTACATTACTATTCCCAAAGAATGATTGTACGGCCCCCTAAAGGGGGCCGAAAATATGATTCAAATAGAACCGCTTGAAATGGAGGATATTATCGCACAAACATGGCGGACATGGTTCTGGTTGTTGGCAATGGAGACTGGGGAGATTCGGGTTTGGTTGAAACCTTGATTGAATCAGCACAATTTAGAATCGCGTTAGATGGAGCTGCTGATAAATTCGATTCATGGGACGCAGTAGTTGGAGATATGGATTCAATAAAAAATCCTGAGAATTTTGAAGCGGATTCCAATCTTGAAAATTCAGATTTAACGAAAGCCCTAATCCAATATGAGGTTGATGCAATAGTCGGAGTAACTGGAGGTAGATTAGATCATCAGATTGCAGCATTTACTTCATTGTTTGAATCTGAATCCGATGCAATTCTATATTTTGATGGCTGGAGGGCTTGTAGAGTCAATCCTGCAGGACTAGAAATCGAATTGAAAACTGGAACTATTTGCTCTTTAATGCCATTTGGAAAAGTTACTGATGTCACAATCACAGGAGTTGAATTCGAGTTATCCTCGGAAGAGATGTTTTCTGGAACAAGAGGTGTTGGAAACAAAGTTACCAGCGAGATAGTAAATATCACCCATGAATCGGGAGATTTACTGTTTATTTGGGAGGCAAATGAGCTCTGATGAATCGAGAATATTCTTCGGTTCCTTTCCAATTATTTGCTCTTTGATCAACACGAGATGCTTCGATTGTAGAATCGTATCCACCCCAATCTTCAATCAATTTCAATTTCCATGCAGCTTTTGCAGAGTGCCCCGGTAACAGAGTCCTCCACATCCTTGGGATTCTACCCGGGGTAATCAGATTGACCTGATCTACAATTGATGTAGTACAGGTCTTGCCAAATGTGTGATACCATTCTGGCTTTTCAGCCAGTGAATTTAGACGATCACATAATGCATTGAATAGCGCTTTATCTTTCCCTGGCGGGGTTTGAACTCTAAAGAGGTGTACTTTGTGCTTGCGAGCATTAGTTCGTAAATGCAATGCATCACTCTCCGTAGCCACAAGAAGATACAATTCATACGCCCTCCAAAGTCCATTCCATGGATGATATCTCTCGCCAACTTCTCTTCGGGTTTCAAATGAAAATGTGATAAATTGTCCATCTCCGAACTCAAAAGATAACATTGTATGAGCTAGCCCTTTGATCTTGTGGAAGTGGTCGATTACGAACCACACATCTACAATATCCTCCAAATCGACTTTTGTGTTAATCCATTTAGAATCATGATCTCGCTTGTTTTTCCACTTGAAATCTCTAACATTTTTCAGCGTAACTTTGGAGCCCTTGAAAGAAGCGGTTCCATGATGAGCGCAGTCAGCAACCCACTCTTTATCTAATCCAGGTTCTAAGGACTTGAGATGGATATATCTTTTCCACATCACATTGATGAATAGCATAATCAGTGCTATTCCGCTAAAGATCATGGTCCAAAATGCAATATCTCGGAGCATATTACCATCTCTTCCACGTAGATGATGCTCGATCCCACCAGTCTACTTCTCCATCGCCATGACGGCGCCATAGCATTCCATTTTCATCAGTATGAGTAGGTAGTCCTTCAGGATCTGGTTCTCCGACTTCATTGAACATAGATCCCCCTAGCTGATCATCTTCAGGGCTGCGCATCATCAGAACAAATACTGCGATTCCTAAAATTAATGATAACACTCCAATTCCCCACAATCCAACACTTGAGGTTTCAGTATCGCTACCTCGCGATAATACTGGAGCATTTTCATCTTCAGATTCTAGGTCAGGAGATGGCATTCTAACCAGCATAACACCACCAGTAGTGCTAATCTCTTCATCATTGATTACTGTGAGAAGAATTTTGTAAACTCCAGATTCCCACTTTGAGCAATCAATGTTACTAGAATTGGCAACCATGCCAATCGAAGGTGTAATTGTCCAGTCTTTGATGTAAGAATCGTGGTCTTCACCAGCTGCCTCTACATGAGTAATCGTACATGGAGTTCCAGCTAAAGCATCACTTCCTTCAACTGCTATTGTGAAAAGAGGAGGTGGTTTGTTAACGATTACAAG
>QQSA01000119.1:3263-24084 GCA_003602535.1 Candidatus Poseidoniales archaeon | reverse complement strand
AGTTTCATCGGTATCTAAAACTTTGAATGGCGTACCAACAATTGAACGGGTCCCTGCAAAATCCCATCGAGGTCCTGTCTCATCAATGAAGTCCCTAGTTATCACACAAGAATCTCCTGTCTGCATTATTTCTGAACCTGATAAAATTAGTTCGGTAGAAGGAACTGCCAAAGCAGGACTCAAATCGAAGGTTCCAATATTTATTGACTTCAATAAACGACCATCAGCATCACTAATTTCGAGAATCAACATATGCTCTCCTTCCGCCCATGAATCATAAGTTAACGAAGCATTTTCTTGATCTTCGAATGCCATCAGAACTTCTTCTTTCACGATAAATCCAGAATGTTCTCCAATCAATGTCAAAGTCAAATCATTCCATTGCTGTGATGAATTTAGCACTACTACTACTCTAATCGCATCTGACATTCCATCTTGATTACTATCAAGACTATCATTTCGAAGAGCTACAAGACTTAGACCCGCTGATACAAATGGGTCTGATTCCTCTTCTTCTGCAACAACTTGACCTGTGAAGCACAAAGACAACATCAATGCGATCAAAAACCATTCACGCATTTTCTCCACCTCCATCATTTGAAGTCAAACCCTTTTCCAAAGAAGAAGCGGAACGAGAAGATCTCAATACAATCGCTAATCCTGAAGATATCATCATTACAGTTCCCAGAACTAAGTACGAAAGCCAGCTTGATGCAGGCTCTTCACCCATGGTAGAAATTGCTGCATTCCAACCACCATATTCGTCAGACCAGCCATCGCCGTCTTCGTCAGGACATCCTTGAACATCTCTGGTTGAGGTGCCGGGAACATCTGGGCAATCGTCTCTTTTCGCACCCATAGCAACATCTCCAAATCCATCTTCATCGGTATCTTGCCATTGTAATCTATCCGTAGGGAAAGCATCTGCTTCCCCCCAAGGAGATGCTAACCAACTTTGAGAAGGATCTGACCAACCATCACCATCTGAATCTCGACAACCTAGCCTATCGAAGAATGACTGCCCGCGTTCATTTGGACAGGCGTCTCCTTCGTGTCCTTCTGAATTATCACCGAATCCATCACCATCTTCATCACGCCATTGAGTTGGCTCATGCGGGAATTTGTCTCCTTGGTCTGACCAACCATCACCATCGGTATCATGACAACCCCAGCGATCTCCACCCGAAGTTGGCCCTAGAGAAGTACCCGGAATATTTGGACATACGTCTGCAGTAGTTCCACTCGGATTATCTCCACGGCCATCGCCATCAGTATCATGCCACTGAGTTGGATCTGCAGGCCATGCATCTCCAATTCCTCCTGGACTTGCTAACCAATGAGTTGTTGGATTAGACCAACCGTCACCATCGGAATCAGGGCAACCCCAGCGATCTTTTGCAGAATTTCCTTCAGTAGCAACACAGCCATCGCCTTTCCAAGCTTCTCTCCATGTTTCTGTTTCCAAATCGAAATACTCTAGATTGTCACCATATCCATCATCATCGGTATCATGCCATTGAGTCTTATCATCCGGGAATGCATCAGCAAAACCAGCAGGGTGAGAAATCCACCAATCATCTGGATTTGAGTAACCGTCCATGTCAGAATCAAGGCAACCGAATCGGTCAGCCCAACTAATCCATCCACTTTCGACTTCCTCAACTGTACTAAGAAGGCAAATATCTCCCTCAAACCCTGAAAGGTTGTCTCCGTAACCATCGCCATCAGTATCTCTAAATTGACTTGGAATTAGTGGGAAATCATCGACTTGAGTAGCTCCATATGATTGGTTATCACCCCAGCCATCACCATCAGTATCAAGCCATTGCGAAGGATTATCTGGGAAATCATCGACTTGAGTGGCCCCCTCACTTTGATTATCACCCCAACCATCATTATCCATATCTGACCATTGTGAAGGGTTTGCAGGGAATGCATCAGCACCATTTCCTGAAGTCCAATTTGCATCAGGATCAGACCAGCCATCAAAATCTGCATCAGGACAACCAAAGCGATCTTCCATTGAATAACCAGTTACGAACGGGCAAGCATCGGGCTCTGATGCATTATCATACCATATTCCAATCGACCAATTCATTCGAGTTTCATTCCATGAAACATCTGCCCAATTATCCCCAAATCCATCTTCGTCAGTATCATTCCACTGACTAGGCACGTATGGGAAAGCATCACCCTGACCATTTGGATGGGCAAACCATGCCTCGACTCCATCAAGGCCACCAGGGTCGGCATCAGACCAACTATCCCCATCTGAATCAAGGCAACCAAATCTGTCTGAAGAGGAATATCCTCTTCGGTATGGGCAGTGATCTGGTTCGAAGCCATTGATATTGTCTCCGTATCCATCATTATCTGAATCAATCCATTGAGTAGGTTCTGTCGCAAATGCATCGGCTCCATTGTTTGGGCCCCAGCCTTCATCTGGGTCTGACCAACCATCTGAATCGGTGTCGATGCATCCTTGACGGTCGTTGGTTGAAGTACCTGCTGTTAAGTCGCAATCATCTTCATTATCGATGAAACCATCTTCATCAGTATCTCGATTGTCCTGATTAATTGAAGGAGTTAAAGTATAATCTACTCCATCATTACACCAACTATCTTTTCCTTTGATTTTCACATGAATCCAACCTGCAGATGGCATTGTGGTGGATAAAGTGGTAGAAGAACCTGAATCACTCATCGCTTGACTGGCTATTTGTGAGCCTGCAGAATCGTGAAGAGAAAAATCAGCTTCCCATCCGTCACCAGGACACCAAAACGCAGCATTACTCATAGAACCAGAAAACCCAACTTGAACGATATCACCTTTGTAAGCATATATTTTCCACCAGTCAGTTTGATCATTCGGAGAACACCCGTCATCATAGCAAACATAGCCGTTTGTAGAGACTCCATTTGTGAGTGGAGTAGAGTTTGCGATGTCATCGTCTGCAGAAACCTCTGGTATAATCGATAACAGCATTACCGCGAGGAATAGGACCACCCACTGCCTCGCGCGCATGTACATGCATGCGAGGGTTTGGTTTTCAAGACAGCGCCGTCAATTCAGATTCGATGTCTATCCACATCTGTCTACAAATTTCCTCATTAGCCAATACAATTGGTTAAATTGGACTTTCTATTTTGAAGACTGATTTTTCATCTTTGCAATCGCCCTTTCAAATACAGCAATATAATCTGAAGCATTATGATCATAGGTATATTTTGACAATACACGGTCCCTACCTAGACTTGCTTTTTCCGCAGTCTTATCACTCGATAACATTTCATTTACACATCGAGCCAAATCGGTTGGATCTCCTCTTTTGAAAAGGCCTCCTACAGTTGAATCAACCATTTCAGTCAACGGCTCTTGATCAACAGTTGCCACCGGAGTTCCACTCGCCAAAGATTCGAGAGGAATCAAGCCTTGGCCCTCGTAATATGAAGGATAAACCACCAAATCTGCAGACCGGAAATGTTGAGCTAATTCATCAAACGATAAACTACTCTGTATGTGTATTGCATCAGAGATTCCTAATTTGCGAGCATTCTTCTCTAGACTAGATTTCATATGACCTCGGCCAACTATCACCAGTTTTACACCGGGGTTTTTATCGATAATTTCAGGCATCGCTCGCAGCAAAGTCATGTAGCCTTTGCGAGCGACTAAACGTCCTACTGCCAATAACATTGGCGTTTCAGTTTTAGGCGAATACGACAATGCTTCTTCGTCTCCACAGCCATATTCTAATCTAATTCGTTCATGCTCTAATTGTTCAGCCTCATCATCAATATTAGGAGGTCTGAACACTTTGTGGTCGCAGCCCCATAGAATTACTTCACAATCAAAATTTTGATCAGGCCTATACCACTGTTTGAACTCTTTCAGGGTTGATTGGGAATTTGAGACACAGATACTCGATTCTAGTATCCCTGCTCTTTCGTACCTAGAGTACCACTTCGCAGTGGTTAGGATTGCCAGATCATTTGGATTCCTCCAGGTGGCGGATTCTCTCGCTGCAGCTGCTCTCTTTACCCCTTCTTTCTCACCTAGCCAAGAACCATGAAGACAGGAGACTACCGGAGCAATATTTTCCTGTAGCCAGCGGAATTCCTTACGCTTCCAGGAAACTAACGGTAGGTGAGCATTAATTACATCGATTGGCTTAGATGAATGAAGTTTCTTTAGCGCTTTGTATGCCCTTTTTCCATAAGATCTTGTGAAAGCCATGGGTAATCTGGCCCAGCGTACAGGAACTACATTTACTCCTTCCTGAGATGGTACTTTGTCCGAATGTGACCTAGTGATAATTGTGACTTCATGACCTAGTTCCACAAAGTGCCCGGCTAGATGGAAAACCACCGAACCAATCCCACCCCAGCGAGGCGGATATTCACCGGACACTATCGCTATGTGCATGTCGAACAAATGGCCCACTTCCTAATATGATAAATAATCCAATGGATAGGTGCCTTCAAATGAAATCCTTGAATCGAGGTGTCATGGCGGACAAGTTACCGGTCTCTGTCACAATCATACTTCCTACTCGAAATGAGGAGGAAGCACTCGGTCCTACAGTTGATTCAATTCCTCGTGATTGGTGTGATGAATTAGAAATTATGATTGTTGATGGTAACTCAACCGATAGAACAAGAGAGATTGCATTAGAGAAAGGAATCCGAGTCCATCTTGAACCAAGAAAAGGCTATGGGAGAGCGTATCGAACTGGTTTTGCCGTTGCAAAAGGCGACATAATTGTCACTATGGATGCAGATTGTACATATCCTGCTGAAGTTGTGCCAGATTTAGTAAAGAGATTACTTGATGATGATTTAGACTTCATCACTTGTGATCGATTAACTCTAGCAGAAGAAGGTTCGATGTCAGGATTGCATGGATTTGGAAATTGGATGCTTTCATTCAATGCGAGGTTAGCATTTGGTTATGGAATCAAAGATTCACAATCTGGAATGTGGGTTTTCCGTAAATCTATTTTCGAAAATGAAAAAATGCGCCCTACTAATGATGGTATGCCTCTGTCTGAAGAAATGAAAATTTTAGCGCGCAGAGTTTTGGGGAAGAAGAAAGCTATCGAGATTTCAGTTCCTTATCGTCCTCGTGTAGGTGAAGCAGAAATTCACACATGGGGAGATGGTTGGAAGAATTTGAGATTCATTTGGGCCAAGCGATTTGGCATAAATCGAACTCGTTCAGAATGGGGACCATTAGATGACAATCCTGATTCTCTAAATGGAGATCTGCCTGAACAAAAATAATCACAGTAATTGTGGCTTATCTATACTTACTCGATTGAAGAATCCAATTGTTATTGGGGCGATTAGGAAAAGAATTAACCAAGCCCAAATTAAGTCGAGAACAAATTGGCTATAATGGATACCTGCCATTCCTTCCATTTCATAGTATGAACGATGCTCTTTACCTGGAGGACTTGATACTACATCATCCAACTCTGACTCATCGACTAATCCAAGATCATAGCCGGTGGTTGAAAAATCAAATTCCAATTCTCCATCAAAGAAATCGACTGAAGGACTACCTTTGAATGTAGTATGAACTTTATCTTCTCCTTCATCTTTACTTTGGTCACCATCTGGTCCACTCGAGAAATCAAGCTCTCCAACATATCCAAGTGGTGCCAAAATTACTAATGAGAATATAATCCACAGAACCAATAGATTTAGAATAATCCCGAGAATTGATCTGTATTTGACTTGGAAGAAGGTTAATCCTAGCATCATCAAAGATAGTAGTGAAGCGATTTTAACCATTAATGGTACTTCTTCTTGAACCTCTGAAAGTGGTTTGAAATCCATTTCTTGTCTTTCATCATCCTTCTCTACATTCTCTGATTCGATTGTAGTATCATTACGTTCATTCTGCCATTGAACCCAAGAAAAGAAACCAGTAAATTCTATTTTTGCATCCGCACTATCTTGATCTACTTCTAATTCAATTTCCATTCCAGCTCTTTCTGGAAGGCCTTCGGTATATTCTACATCTGCAACCGCAGTGTACCAATTTTGACTATTTGCGGCATTAATTAACAGTAGTAAAACCGCCAACTGCAAAGCATGAAGAAGCAGTTTGCCGTATGGCCTACCCTCCCCCATATCTGAGAGAGGGTAGCCACACCGGTTTCAAATGTTGCTTCACTCTTTGCGAGAACGAAGACTTGCAACAAGCCCTGCTATCGCAATCATACTTAGTGTCAAAACAGGAGACATAAACGGAAGCAAACCATCCTCAGCATCATCTTCTGTCTCATTTGTATCTTCGCCACCAGCTTCTGGAGCATTGTCTGCAAGTGAATCCTCAATCGCATCTTCAATGATGTCATCATTGTGAGCGGTCAAATCTACTAGATCTGATAGAGTTGTGTCATCTTCAATCTCTGCTTCCTGAACAATTGCTTGTTGACCAGAGAAGTATGTAACAGAGATTTGTGAAGGAGCAGTTCCATAGGAATCTGACTCTGGTCCTACCAATGTGTACCACATGTTGCTATCATCAGATGTTACAACCATTTGGAATCCAACAACCATGTTGTTGGTATCATCCCATAATACATACATTTCTCCATCATCATAAGGGAAATCTGCTTCATAGTTTTCCAACCTATACTCAAGATTCTCTCCAAAGTTCTCCATTACATTTTCTAAAGTAGATTCAGAAAATCCATCGATAATATCTTCCAATAATGGACTTGGTTCAGGGTCTTGAGAGACTTCAACACAAGTTTGAACTTCATCTTCGAACATTCCTGTGTCTACATTTTTGAGTTTGGCTTCAATACAATTCTCTCCCCATTCGGTAGTAGACAAATCTAAGTAACCATAATCGTCATAACTATCGTAAATGGTCATATCATCACTGGACTGGAATTGTCCATCAGAATCTTCCATGGCGACTATTATTTCATATCGATCATCTGGATTTAGATTCCAAGCTTCAGCATAAACTTCGATATCATCTTTGTTGTGAGCACGAACCTCTATACTCATCATTTCACCATGTACATGGGATTCTGAATCACCTTCTAAAGTCTCAGCTATTTCTTCTGTGCTGTCTTCAATCATATCTTCGAGTGAAGGTGCATCTTCAGAACCAACGAAAGTATGGTAGAATAGATTTCCAATGTGGCAAGTCATTCCGAAAGGAACTGGAGAAGTGTGTGCTTGCATAACTTCCATTTGAGCACCATCGGTAGTAATCATTTGAGTTCCTTCAAACAATTTCATTCCCATATTACATTCATATTCTTCATCAAATGATCCTGAATCTGTAACATCATCGGTTGCTGAAACATCCCACTTACCTTCAGCAAATCCAAGCTCTTCTGCAGGTAGTCCTGTCAATTCGAAGTTGAAACCTGTTGCTGTAGAGAAAGTTCCTTCATGAGATTCAACCTCGTCGAATACTTTGTCGCCTTCAGGACTTGTCTCATCATAGTAATGTGTCCATCCTTCATCAACTGCATTTACCCAATCTTCGTCATGACCGAAATCATATGTGCAGTAATATACATCAAAGCTTGAATAATATTCACAATATGGATAGGAGTCTTGCCAATCGGTATATCCGTCGTCATCCCAATCTACATCACATGCGTATTCTTCCCAATCATAATCCCATTCACAATATTCCATTTCATTCCAGTAGACATCATGATCGTCGTCGTCATCGCCGATTCTCCATTCAATGCTTTCTCCGCCTTCCAAATCAGATAATTGTTGGTAAAGGATACTTGGCTCAGAATAAATTACTGAACTCTCGGAGTTTGAGATTGCATAATCGACGCCCATTTCCATGTGGATATCAAGAGGCATTACTGAATCACCATCATCTGCTTGTAAACTACCTTCAAGGTCAAAGAAAATACTGTTGTCAGTATCCATTGACATAACGATATCGTGTCCATAAATTAGACCAGATGCATCTCTGTATTCAGTGTAAAGAGCATCGATATTGATGATTCCTTCGGAACCTCCCGAAATTGTCAAATCCCAGCCTGCACGAGCATCTGACCATTCAGTAATGATAGCCATGTCTGTTAGCGAACCATGTCTTACTGTCAATTCAGTAACATGCTTTGTAACCTCAACTGCTGCACTACCATCGCCAGAATCAAACATTGTTGTTCCATCTTCATATTGATCGATGATCATTGAAGAGGTACCTGTTATTTCTTCAAGTATTAACAAGTCAATTCCTGCATCGTCTGCCGATTGCATTACATCGCCGAGTATTTCATCTAATGGCAAACCAGTCATTGATTCGAAATCAGCATTCATATTCGTCCAATCATATTCCATACCATAAGCAAAATGCTCGGTTGTTTCATCTTCCGCTGCAGCATTTTGTGGCATTATTGACGCACATAGAAGTACGGCCATTAGGACTGCATTTACTTTAGAGAAGTTCTTCCTCATGTACTGAGGACTAAACTACTTGCTAATCAATGTGTTGCATACTAATTTTGTCAAATATCCGTGACTATTTCAGATTCATCATCGATTTCATCATTTGAATCATCAGTGATTTCATCGTCCAAATATTCCTTTGACTCACCACCAAATACTCCCCATGAATCGATCAAATCCAAATCTGCTAAACGTTTTCTTCTACGAACGATTAGCAAAGCGATAATGGATGCCAGTATAACAAAAATTCCAACTCCACTAGCCATATATATCATTGATGAGTTATCGACTTCTTCTTCTGCAAATTCAATCGTACCGGAACGGAAATCAATATTTCCATTATCAAAAGCTGTTACTGTTAAAGAGGCTGTTCCTGATTCATTAGGAATGATTTCAACTTCTCCTGTCCAAATTCCATCGCCATCAACGTCTGATAAGTTAAATGTCCACATTTGCATACTCTTTTTCAGCGATAATGTTGCGTTAACAATTTGCGTTGTGCCATCAGGATCATCTAACTTGATGCTAACAGAAATAATCGTCCGCTCATCTACTAAAACAGATGAAGGATTGTATTGTAAATTAGACAATACGGGATCGCTGGAAGCTACTGTGATGTTAACATGTTTCTCATCTATACCTCCACGACGGTCTTCTACAAAGAGGGAAATGTGGTGAACGCCTGGTGCTAAATTAATCGAATCAAATGCATTACTTGAAATTAGAGTGGGGTATAATTTACCAGGCTCATAAAGACGCCATTCCCTTCTCGTGATGTCATTATCGGCATCATTTGTACCATTTGAATCTAACAAAATAATCTCTCCTGGTGCATAATATTGATTGTTCAATGGCTCGTAAATAATAGCTTCAGGGTCTGATTCAATTATCAATAAACTGACAATTGTATCCCTAGATAAACCAGATTCATCGAGTAATGTAAATGTCAAAGAATGATCTCCTGCATCGAGTTTGATTCTTTGGATTTCTGCTGGATTAACATCACTAAAGATTACTCCAGAAATATCACTAACTAAACTGAATGTGAAATTATCCCCATCGTAATCTATACTATTACTAATATCAATATCAATCAAATCACTTGAGTTGTAACCACGTGAAATGTTGGGACTATCCAGAACCAATACTGGAGCTGATGCAGCAACTTCAACCGTAACACTGCTCTGTACAGGAGAGTGTATACCATCATCGATTGTTAGAGTTACAATATGTGTTCCATTTGACAAATGACCTTCGAAAATTAACCAATCAGAACCATCCTCTTGCAAGATGCCATCAAGATTTGATTCCCAAGAATAAATCAAATATTCTGAACCTGAAGCTGGTTCATTTTCTGCACAATGCCATGAAATATTTTCAGGGAAGGTCGAACAAGCACTATCCCAATCTCCTGACCCTGAGGCATTGAATTCAAACAGATAACTCGAATCATAATTTGAGATTGATTGCGGAGAAGTAATTACTACTTTTGGAGGGCTATTCTCGACAATGAGTACTGTCGTGTTTTGAGATGTAGAATTAAGATGTTCCATCCTACCATCATTCACACTGAGAGTAATCACATGTGCCCCTCTAGACAAATATCCTTGCCAACTACTTTGGTTGGAAATTATTCCATCAAGAGAACTTTCCCAAAGATAGGTTATGTCGTCTCCTTCTGGGTCAACGGTAGTGCTTACCAAAGATACCAGATCTTCTGATAAGTTACCATCGCGAGTTACTTCGAAAGAAGAAACTGGAACTTCATTGAATAATTCAACAGGAACAATCCATTCATTTGGCGCATTAATTCCGTCTGAAACAGATAGTGTTAGATCGAAGGTTGTGGAACTCATATTTGCGAACGAAAGGTAACCAGTTGCATTTACACAATCTGCAATTTGAACATTGTTTCCAGGCCATGACCATGAACAATCAAGAGTGTCATTTTCAGGGTCATAAGTTCCATTCAACCAATACTCAACCGGTTTTGTGATTGGAGTAATCAATTCACCCCAAGGGGAAAGTGAAGGGTCTGTTTTGACGACTACAATTGGGTCTTGGTTAGATAACTCGATAGTTCTCGTTTCATCGACACAATTGCCCTTATCATCACAAATCTCCAAAGTTATGTCATGAATTCCATCTGATAGAGTGCAAGCCCATGCGCCGTCCGAGTTTGCTGTAAATGCATATCCTTTGTTAGGATGGAATGCATTGCCTGGACCATTGCATGACGCCAATATATCACCATCTAGACTACTCGTCCAAGAGAAAGTGAGTAAATCATCATCAAGATCCCATGAATCAAATGCATCGAACAAAACATCACCTTGAGAAGAGAACACGCTTTGATCAGTAGGAGAGTCCCAAAGAATGAATGGTGCTTGATTTGACAAAGGAAGATGACACCAGACCATACGGTCTTCAGATAACGTAGTGGAGGTAGAGTTTGAGATACTGTCGTATGAACAGTCAATTGTTACAGAAGTGTATGGGCTTTGCCCGACACTAGTATATTTTTTACCTCGCAGATCAGGGAAAGTCACCATCCCATTTTCATTTGTTGAATTGGAAATTGAATTTTCCAACTGATCAAATCCAAGATGTACAGCGGCATTTGGAACTCCATTGGAGTTGTTGTTTACAACCCACACCTCAACATCCCATGCTTCTTCAATCCAACCATTACCTACAATATTAGCGCTAGAATAATCAATGTTTGTAGGTTGATGCAAATGTAAATGAGAATCGGTATCTAAATTCAGAACGTGCGATCCAAGATCACTAAATTTAGTCCAATTAATTTCTACATTAGTGAAGGTTAAATCACCTGTACAATCTAAAGTAATACTATTTCCAGTACCTGAAAGTTGATCATGATTAGATAGATTAAGACATCCTGTACCTGAAAGGTTAGCATTCGACAGAACACTATTTCTCTCTACATTATGATCTGCATCCCAATTTAATCCTCCATGATTACCATACATATCTAATCCGTCAATTACCCCTTCTGCACCTGAAACCTCGATTGCTGGGCCGCTGTGATTAAGCCATGCTTCAACGTCGTGTAAATGGAACAAACCGCCTTGAATACCAATATTCAATCCACTGTTATCAATTGAAATCGCAGGTCCAGTAACTGGATCTTGAACTATCAAATCATCAAGATAGATATCGACTGAATCGGTAATTACGACCCCTCGATTATCATTCATAGATTCGCATGAAATACAAGTAACATCACCTGATACCGATTCAATATCATTCGCTCTATTGAACTCCATACCTGCATCTCCATTGTCGAAACTTGAAAGATTGGACAGGTATACATATCTTGCATCATCAATATGCACTCCAGAATCCCCATTATCATGTAGAGTTAATCCATCAATAATTGTTGCAGCACTTTCCAAATAGAATCCTTCTTGACCATTATCATGTAAATGCCAATCATTACCTTGAATTGCACCTCCATTCAATGCAAATACTCCAGGACCTGTAGAATTTGAGACTTCAAGTCCATCAAATTTAGCAGCGAAATAGGAAGAACGTATTGAAACTCCTGCCCCATCTGCGCCACTTCCAGAACCGCCAGTATTATTGATTGAAAGATTGGTGAAAACGGTTGATGAATCGACAAAATATAATTGAACTCCAACAGCATCATTATCTTCTAAATGAGCTTCTTCAATCCAAGCCCCAGTAGCATTTATTTCGATTGTTGCTGTTGCTAATCCAGGGGTTTTTGCATCTGGTCCACCTGTGCCGCTAATCTCTAACCCCTCGATTATAGCACTCTGATAATTGGTGTAATTCGTATGGTCTTCTTTATCGATTATTAATGCCTTATACATTGAATTTTTAATCTCCAAATCTCGAATTACTGCCCTGGTTATCATTCCATCATCGATATGGCGAATAATAGCACCATGGTCTGAACTATTGACAACGATTCCTTCTAACAATGGAACGCTATCTTCCACCCATATTCCTGCTGCTTGTGCGAGTGTTGCTCCAGTAACATTTGCGATTGATATATTGCGTAACAAACCACCAGAATTACCCCACAAATTGATGCCTCTAGTAACTGCATCGCTGATTGTTAATCCATCCACATTAGGAGCAGATCCCGCTCCTATCGAAAGGCCAATTCCATACCTCCAATATGAGGGGAAGTTCCAATCTTGTCCGGCTTCATTGATTACCATGTCACGTATCGTAGGTGTTGCTGAATTAAACATGTCAACTGCAACATCATCTGCATTCCAGACGGTTACATTTGCAAGATATGGATCAGACCCATATATGGTAATGCCATAGGTTGAATGAATGATTGAAGCATTGTCAATTTTACTTCCTCTACCATTTGAAGATGAATTGAATTGAATTCCCATGTGGTCACCCCCACCTGCGAAATCAAAGTAAACTGGACAACTGCTCGTTCCTTCGACAGTGATTCTACCTTCGACAAATATTCTCACTCCGTTTGACATTGTCACATTGGTGCAAGCAGAAATCACAAGCTCATCCGTAACAGAAATTGTATAATGACTATTGAGGGCAACATCGCCTGACCAAGTAGTCTGTGCGCGCCCAGTAGCCTCGTTAACTATTTCCTGATTTAGAAAGATAGGGGATTGTGAAGATAGTAAAAACATGATGAGTAGGGCAACTGCAGATGCTGTTTTTTTACTCAACATAAACACTACGATAGCCTTAGCACATTAGACTGTTCCCCTTCTAAGTTTGATATCGAGTCTGAATATCGGCACAGTGAATAAGGTGATTTTAGTGGATTGACTGATGCCTGAAGCATTTGTACTCTTCAAAACAGAGCCTGCAAAAGAAAGAGAAGTTTATCTTCAGCTTTCAGGTAATTCTAGTGTTTCAGAAGTACATGTTTTGTATGGCGAATATGACCTCTTGATTCGAATCTCATCTGATGATGCAAAAAACCTAACTGGTATGCTGATGAAAGAATTTAGACAAATATCAGGAGTCAGAGAGACCCAGACTATGATCGCAGTCGATTATTGAGGTGAGAAAATGGCAACTGGATTTGTATTAATAACCACTAAACCTGGCAAAGAGCAGGATGTTAGGAATGAACTAGACCAAATTTCGCAAGTAGTAAACCGATGGATGCTATTCGGTGAATATGATCTGATTGCAAAAATTGAGGCTGATGACGAATATACTTTGACCAGAGTTATCGTTGAAGAAATAAGACCGATTACAGGAATTGTTGACACCAAAACTCTACTCGGTGCAGAGATATAATCAGAGTAGTTTGTGCATTAGTTCTGTCGCTTCTTGTGCAGCATTAGGACATAGCCCCTGTTTCCACAAAGCTATTGCTTCCGCTAAAGAAGAAAATTGATTGTGGGTTTTGTAAATTGCTCTTAGGTACCATATTTTGGCAGCTATTCTTCTTGCAGAAGTTAGATTTTTCTGAGATTCGATGCTCGGTAATTTTATTCGATTTAATAGCGATATTGCTCTATCATTTTCGCATCTTTGTATAAGGGAAAGTTGTAACATGGTGGCACGTAAACCAACTTTAGAGAATACTGTTTCAACCAAACTATCGAATGATGCATCTGTTACTGATGTTTCAGCAACCTGAGATCTTAATTTCAACGACTGCAACTGAGGATCATCTGCATGAGAAATAGATTCCAGATTATCTCTTATCTCGGCCGCCTCGAACCATTTCCCTTGCGATATAAACCAAGTATGGCGAATGTGTGCGATCGCAACCAACATTACTTTCTTCATATCATTATCAACCTGTCTAAAATCGATTTTCTCTATCAACTCAATTACTCCATCAGGCGGACTTTGCCCCGGAAGGATGTCATCCAATCTCCTAGTAGCTTCCGAAAGTATCAGAATAGAATCTGAATCATCTGGAATTTTAGCATCCTTTACTCCATTGAGTAAAGCCAGTGAATAATCTAAATCAGGCGCATCACAGTTGGCTAAATGTTCTGATGCTATGTCTGATTCCCCGCGTTCTATTGCTACCATTGCAGCAATCCTGTGTAATGATTGTGTAGGATTACGATATATCGCATCTCCAATCAAAGTTGCTAATCCTGCACTTGAACGAACCATTAGTGCTTCAGCATTTGATAAGAGATGTGATTCTATATCACTTCCAGATTTTAAGAGATGATGCATTTCTACTAATCTTGCTAGATCTCCGTCTATGTTAGACCAATGTTTAGCAGCGCTAGCATGATCTTCTTCTGAGAGCATTGTAGAACGTACATTACGGACTAAATGGTGCAATTCAACACCACTTTCCAACCATCTCAATAGAGCGTGATCATCCAACTCTGGCAAATGATTTTGATTTTGAAGAAAATCTGTAGGAACAGGCACTGGAAGCAAAGATAATTCATCTAAAGCGACTCTTTCATCACCCAAATTTGACATTACTACCTCACTAACCCATTCTTGTAAATCCGATCCTGCTTCTGGCAATGCGGATTTTTCGTCATGCATTTGCAATGCTAATGGATGGCCACCCAATCTCTCAGCAACCAATTTACGATTTTCTAAATAATCTGGCAACAAATCTATCGCATCTTCAACATTCAGAGGAGGAATCTCAACAATTCTGAAACCTTCATCTATTGGTAATGGCGCTCTGCTCGCCATTATCAGATTCTCTGTTTTTTGTGCAAACGATTCGATTCGGCCTAAATGACGCAAACTAACTTCTTGCAATTCATCGAGAATCAATACTTCATTCTTGGTCGCATTTAATACCGCATTTTCGCTGCTTAGTTCGAATCCCCATTCAGAAAAAATTTGTGTAATATCCTTGAATGATTCCATTGTTGCATATCGTACAATTTTACCCTCGGTAACTAACTCATCTGCAATTTTTCGAAGCAATGATGTCTTGCCAATACCTGGAAGTCCTGTAAGAATTAATTTGCTTTCGTTTTTCAAATTTTGAACTAATGTATCTCTGCCTTTTAGCATGACTTTTGATGGAGGATTTCCTAATAACTCCCCCACTCTAACCTTTTCTGAAACTTCTATGTCTTCGCATTCAGCCCTACCTGCATCAGTGATGTGATACACCTTACGTCGTCTACTTCCGCCACCGATGACATGAGTTTTTCTCTCTATTATCAAATTCTTAGAGATTAATTCGTTCAAAGGAGCATGTAATGCAGACCTAACTACTCCAAGATATTCGGATAAACCCGGTAAACAGATGTCTCGAGGAACATCCCATGCAGATTCCAAACTAGCCGGAAAAGTGGCTAGCCGAGCAAGAATTCTTGCCTCAGGGCCGGTCACCATAATACATCTGTGTCGTTCATCAATGATGTTTCTTGCCCTATGCTGTTTGGCGAGATGTTATTGATGGAAGGACCTTAGAAATGAAACATGCCGGTGGATCCTGATACGGTTGATCTACCCGCCAAGCCAGGCGTATACTTATTCAGTACATCGAATGGCAGAATTCTTTATGTTGGTAAAGCTACAATATTGTCGCAACGAATTCGTTCTTATTTTGCTTCAAACCCAGATAGAGCAATGATTCCTGAATTGGTAGCCAAGGCTGATGAAATCGAATGTGTTGTAACAAATTCGCCCCAAGAAGCATTGATTCTCGAAAGACAATTGATTAGGCAACATCGACCCCGATATAATTCAATGTTGAAGGATGATAAGTCATATCCTTTCTTAGCTTTGACCAAGGAGGATTTCCCTAAAATCCTCTACACTCGAAATCCTCCTAAGAATTCATGGAAATGGGGTCCTTTTCCAAATGCAGGTGCTGCTAAACAAGTTGTACAACTTTTGAGGAGACATTTCGGAATTCGAGACTGCAAAGAATTACTACCACAGGGTTGCTTAGCAATGCATATTGGATTGTGCGTAGGCCCCTGTATTGAAGCCGGAGATTATTCACAAAGAGTTGCTAATGTCAGAAGAATACTAGATGGTGATGCTACAGATTTGATTGAAGAACTCGCAATTGAAATGGATAATTATTCAAAAAATCAAGAATATGAATTAGCAGCATCGATGAGAGATACCATCAAAGCCGTTAGGGCAGTAACAAGTCAACAAGTTATCTCGTCTACTGTATACAGAGATTGCGATGCGATAGGCATTGGAACAAAGGGTGACCTAGCTGCAATAGTTGTAATTCATGCTGATGAAGGAGTTGTAAAGGGTCAAGAATCATGGCCATTGATTCATCGTGGCGATGAAGGAGATTCGATTTCGAGTTTTATCGTTGAACATTACTCTAACAGGAGGCCACCAAGATTGTTGCTCACTCCAATTCCTTTGAATGCCACCATTATCAATTGGTTAGGTGAAAGAAGAGGTTCAAATGTTGAAAATCGAACTCCATCTCGTGGAGATTTGGTTACTCTAACAAATCTTGCTAGACAAAATGCTGAGATTCAAATTGAAAGAATGTATAACAAAACTTCAGGATCTCTTGAACAAAGGGCTGCTGATGAAGCAGCTAGACTTCTATCGATTGACTCGCTTGATCATATTGTATGCTTCGACATGGCTCAATTACTTGGAGATTCCAGAGTTGGAGCAAGTATCTGTCTTCGCAATGGAAGACCTGCGAAAAAGGAATACCGTACCTATACTGTCAAAGGTGGTGCTATGGATGACCTCAGAATGATGCGAGAAGTTGTTGAAAGATGGATTAAGCGTGTTGAAGATTGGCCTGATTTGCTTCTGATTGATGGGGGTGAAACCCATCTGGCAATAATTGCCAAATTACTGGAGAAACATGGTGTAAGAGACCGAATGGAGCTAGCAAGTTTGGCGAAAAGAGAGGAAACCATTCATCGAGAAGGACATAATGACATAATTCTAGATTCAAGAGGGAGAGTATTGGTTCATGCAAGAGATGAAGCACATCGCTTTGTCAATAAATTCCATCGAAAGGTTAGGTCTAGGAGTAGATTGTCCGATCCATTAGAATCAGTAAGCGGGCTTGGCGCTAAGAAATTGCAATCGTTGATTCGGCACTTCGGAGGGAGACAAGGTATCAGTCACGCGTCTGAAAGTGATCTGAAAACGGTTCCAGGTATCGGGCCATCATTAGCAAAGAGAATTTACGATTCTTTGCGCTAACGCCAATCGTCATCGTACAGCCCTTTGTCGTCGTACAAATCAAAATCACCACTACTAGGCTGCGCTGGATCATATCCATGACTCAAGGCACTGAAATCAGAGTCGGAAAGGCCACCTTTGCCAGTAGACAAAATCTTATTTTCTTGATCTGCTACTAACTGACGCTTCTTTTTCTTCTTCTTCCTTCTAGCTCTAACTCGCCATACTATCAATGACAGAAGTATGGTTGGATAAATCCATATTTGAGTGAAGATAAACCACCATGATACCTTGACGCTAAATGTGAATTCATCACCTGCTACTAATGAATCAATTGATATTGTAATCTGTTGTCTTCCATCTACTGTTTCAATCTCTTCCCAACCATTTGCAGTTTGGAAATTTTCCAAGGTAATTCCTTCTGGAAGAACAAATGTTAGTAGACCGCGTAATTCTGATTCAGTCTCTTCATTGAGTTCCAGATTTATTGGTTCAATTTCAAAATTAATTGGTTCCCCATTGTTGTCCAAAGTAAGCCCTGAACCTCCCATCTGAAGGAATTGCACACCAATATTAGTTATGGCATTACTAAATGAATTCATAGTTTGGATTATTGGACCACCAAATAATGTTGAGATTCCAATAGTAGGATTACCATCAGTAATTCCACCCCATCCGTTTGTAACACCTGCTTGCATTTCGAACTCTGGAATGCGAACAGACAAGCGTATTGGAGTCTCATCTCCAATGGATGTTCCAATATTTCCTAAATTCTCAAGCGAAGTAATGATTTGGATTCCAGACAAATCCAATTCTGCATAATCTTTTTCGGAACTCATTTCTTTAGCTTTTTTGTGAATATTTGCAGTCAACTCCTTTCCTAAATCATCAACAAAGTCTTCAAATCCACTTGCTGTTAAATCAAATGAGGTGTCCTCGCCATCAATGCTTACTTCCTCAGTTGGAGGATCGACTACTCGATCTGTAATATCAAATCCTAATCTTATCAAATCAGAAGGAATAACTTCCATTGTTAATGTAGTATTTCCTGACTTCATTTTCTCTAATAATTTATCAGGTACTTTTACCCTGTACACATCGACTGTTGCAGAAAATGAAGCTGTTAAGTCAACGCTTGGCCCCCATTCATTGATGTCTAAATCACTAATGTCTAATTCGACATCTAAATTTATACATGACCAATCTGCTTCATCAGCGGAACAAATTTGATTATCATTATCATCAATAATGGCATGCCTTGGATTGTATGCATCTATTCCAGACATGGAAATACCTAACTGATCCTCTCCGTATGATCTTTCAATCAATGTAATTGAAGTATCACCTGTTGCTGCTTGCATCCACAAAGGCAATATCAATTCTAATGTTAACTCTGCAGGAGGAAGGTTTTCCGGAATCATGCGCTGTAACAACTCTTGACCAAATACTGTATCAATAGTCAAACCCGCATCTAGTAATCTCTTTAGGTCACTTTCTCTAATCGCATCCAATATTCCAGTTGAATCATCAACTTCTTGCTTAATCAAATCTAATATATGCAATTCAAATGAATCAGAAGATGCTCGAAGATAAATTGGATGAGTACCGTCCATCGCTTTAGGGCCTACTGTGCAATAATTTACAACCGTGCCAGGAGGTAAAGTTTCAGGGCATGAAGTATGTGTGTAATTTAGACCACCTGGTGAACCCTCAATTCCTACAGATGTTGATTCTGAGACCCAAGTCGCGTCATTTATCACAATTTCTCCAACCGATGGGACTGCATCTTCAACCGAATCTCCAACTAAATCCATCGGGAAGTTATCGGCAAAATCATCTAACTCCACCAAATCATTGTGATAAGCTAAACGTATACCATCGGATGTCACCCAAGGCATATCTGCATTTTCTGTTACATCGACTAACGAGATATCCCATTCATCCATCGTACTTTTCTCTATATGATTAATTCCTGCAACTATATCTATCCAGGCTGAATTTTCATTCGAAAGATCTAATTTAATATTCAATGTAATTCCTGTATCTTCTGGACCAATAGAAACACTATTTGTTTGAGTAGAATTACGGTGACCTATTTCGATAGTGGCGGTTCTTGTATCTCTTTCACCTGCAACTGGAGCGTTTAAATTTGAAATTATCCACTGTGCAGACATGTATGAAGGAGGACCTGATTTTATCACAGGACTACCAGATGAATTCTTGATGGTAGCGAAATCTGGAGGATTGATTACGAAAACAGAATGATGACCTGGATCACTGAATAATTCGAATTCGGAAGTAATATCTGACCCCATAGCCAACATTCCTCTGTATACTCTTTCAAGAGTCAATGGATCAACACTACCTAAATTGAATGTCGAAGTTGCTAGTGATACATTTGCAGTTACTGAGAAGCAAATTGGTGGGTCGAATACATTGTTAACTAATCCGGCTTCATCTGCGGTATCAGTATTAGGGTCATCACTACAAGTTGTAGTAATTCCAGAATTTGAAATCGAATTTACATAAGTTGTAGATATAGAATTCACAGTACCAAAACCACTATCCAATAATTCTTCAATAGTGTCATTGACTTCCATTGCTAGCTTTTGTTTGACAGTAGGAGTCCCTGGGCCTCCAGAGGATTGATCGAAAAAGTTGCGAATCAAATCGGCAGGAGCACCGTCATTTTCATCCATTCCCGGATCCAATGCAGCAGTAATCATTGGGTCATCTAAGCCCAAAGTTGTACGATTAAATTCGTGTAAAGCCCAAGACATTTCCATATTGATAGTTGATGTATTAACCAAATCGAACTCGTATATTCCGTAAATCCAATCAGGCTGATCAGGAGTCAAATCATCATCTTTATCCCAAGTATCACAAGTTCCACCGTTTATGGTACAAGCTGCCATTCCTGCAGCACTTGCTAAAGGGGCTAAAATTGACGCTGTAAACAAAAAAATTAGACAAATTGCTAGTCTCGACTTCATGCTACCGGCTATTCTGTATACTGGGACATTTAACATGCTTTGCCAAGTAGCAGTCAATCATGACCCGCTCTTTCGCTCACTTGTGTGCCCGAGGAGAGGCTGCTGACGAGTATCGAATTTTGAAAAAAAAAGGGCTGCTGGAGACAAATTTGAAACCAATGCCGTATGGAGAAATGATTGCTATTCCTGTGAAAAAGGGCGATTTAATGTTAAATTTCGATGATGTGATGAAAGATAACCCTCATGACAAGCTAAGTTCT